>NZ_LOHE01000122.1 GCF_001559865.1 Abyssisolibacter fermentans | reverse complement strand
GCTAAGTTGTATAATTAAATGACGCATAAAATAGAATTTCCAAAAATTAAAAAGTGACTCATTTGAAATTCTCTGATATTGTTAAGTTCGACCAAAAACTTAAAGGGAGAATTTTTCAAATGAATCACAATAAAAATAATAACATAAATAACAGGAAAAATAAATATCTAACAGAAAAAGAACGCTACCAAATTGAGGGATATATTAAAATCGGTAAGATACCAAAAGAAATTGCATTTCTCATTGGAAAAAGTGTACGAACAATTCAAAGAGAAATTAAAAGAGGTACTGTTGAATTGTTGAACAGTGATTTGACTAAGAAATTAGTATACTGTGCTGATGTAGCTCATGAAAAATATCTACGTAATAGATGTAACAAAGGAGCTAATCTTAAAATTGGAGATAATCACAAATTATGTGAGTATATAGAATCTAAGATAATTAAAGAAAAATATTCACCTGATGCTGTAATTGGTGAAATAAAAGCTAATAAACTTAAATTTAAAACAACAATATGTACAAAAACATTGTATAACTATATTGATAAGGGAATATTTCTTGAATTAACAAATAAACATTTACCTGTTAAGTATAAAAAGAAGCGTAGCTACCGTAAAATACGTAAAGTTTCACTTAATAATAAAAAGGGTAGAAGCATTGTAGAAAGACCTAAATCGGTAGATTTAAGAAATACCATAGGTCATTGGGAAATGGATTGTGTAGTTGGACAAAAAAAGGATAAACAAGTATTGCTTGTTTTAACTGAACGTTGTACAAGATTGACTTTAATAAGGAAAATGAAAAGTAAGACTCAGCAAGAAGTTGGTAAAGCATTGAATTCACTTGAGAGAGAATATGGCAGTAAGTTTAAAAAAATTTTTAAGACTATAACCATGGATAATGGTAATGAGTTCGTTAATCAAGAAATAATAGAAAAATCATGCAGATTAAAAAGTAAAAGAACTACTGCATATTACGCTCATCCATATAGTTCATGGGAAAGAGGTAGTAACGAAAATGCAAATAAGTTAATTCGTAGATTTATACCAAAGGGTAAAAAGATAAGTTGTTATACAAAGAAAGAGATAGGAAAGATTCAACAGTGGGTAAATAATTATCCAAGAAGAATTTTAGACTACATGAGTTCATCACAATATTATGAACATAAATTATCAAAATAACTCTCTCTCAAGAAAGAATATTTGGTATATATAACTTTGTAAAGGATGCTACGCACCACCGCCTGGTGGCAAAGTCCTTGACAAAGCCATATATACCAAATAAATAGCAATTACGAGAAAGTTAGCATTAATGTATGATAGTATCATCACATACTATTTACAAAATTATACATGGTATAACTTAACAAATTCAATGCGACATTTAATATTGCAATTTAT
>NZ_LOHE01000121.1 GCF_001559865.1 Abyssisolibacter fermentans | reverse complement strand
TTTCAGTGAATTCGAAGGCATTCCAAGTTGGTATGCCTGCCATTTAATGGACAGCTTCTAATCAGAATCTCTTAATAAATGAATCTCCTATTTAATTCTTTCATAGGAGTAAGCGATTCACATAAAATCATAGATTTTAGTTCTCTGCTCATAATTTTCTATGAATAATCTGGGTTTGCTTATTTATATATTTCAATTGAATAAAAGGCTGAAAATAATAAAAAAAGGGATTAACTCAAAATATTTTTTGAGATATCCCTTTTTTAATATCAATACTTCTTTAAATCTGTAATAAATAATTAAATATGTAAAATAATAATATCATTAAAATGTTCATTTAAGGGAAATATTTGTAGGCTATTAAGATTCGGAGGGGAAAATGGATAAGGAAGTTATTAAAGTTAGACAATCAATTGCTATTATTTTACTGTTTGTAACAGGTGAATTTTCAATATTAGCTTCTGGTCTTGCAGCAAAAAAAGATAGTTGGATAGCAGTCTTAATAGCTATTATATTTTCACTTATGCTAATGTTTGTATACTTAGGAATATTAAAATTAAAGTCACATCAAAATTTACTTGATGCTATATTAAACGTATTTGGTAAGTATATAGGAAAAATAATAATAGTTTTTTATACTTATTATTTTTTTGATTTAATTGGGTTAGTACTAAGAGATTTTGTACAATTTGCAGAAGCAACTAGTTATGACAAAACGCCTATAATTGTACCAGGTATATTTATGATGATATTATGTGTATGGGTTTTAAAAAAGGGTTTAGTAACGTTATGTAGATGGGCTGAGTTTATTTTCCATATGCATATATAGTAATATTGTTATTTTTTCTTATTCCAGAATTAGATATAAATAATATAAAACCATTTTTATATAATGGAATGGGACCTGTTTTACATGGGGCATATGAAATTTTTATATATCCTTTTGGAGAAGCTGTAGTTTTTTTAGTAGTATTATTATATATGTTTGACATGAAAAAAATAAAGAAAATAAGTTATATGAGTATATTTTTATCATCGATCTATATATTTACTTTGTCAATTTTTATAATAATGGCTATAGGTGAAAATTATTCATCAAGCTTAACTTTTGCTTCCTATGGAATTGCTAAAATAATAAAAATAGAATTTCTACAGAGGTTAGAAATTTTAGCAGCGATAACTTTTCTAATAGGTATATTTGCAAAAGTAAGTATATATTTACTTGCAACATGTATGTGTATTGAGAAGCTTTTAGAATTAAATAATTATAAAAACTTAGTAATTCCTGTTGGAGCATTGTCTCTAAATTTTGTTATATTTAGTTTTGACAGTGTAATAGAATTTAATGAGTGGATATTTGAAGTATGGATATATTTTGCTTTTATATTTATTGTAATAGTTCCTGTGCTTCTTTTGATAGCTGGAAATATAAAAAAATTATTACAAAAAGGAAAAGGATAACAAAATGAGATATAAGTAAAGTTTTTGGAAGTGTACTTAATGGTTAGCATAATTCATGAACAAGTTAATTGCTAGCTTTTTTTGTGATACATTTTAGGATTAATGTTATATATTAGCTAAAAGTTATGGTATAGTAATATTTAATAAGTTGAAATATTAATATAAATATTATATGATTATGTGATGATGTACATATTGCGATAGAGATATTATTTTTAGGAGGAATAAAATATGTTAAAGAAGATGGTGTCAATAATTTTGGCTATTAGTTTAGTGTTGGGTATGCCTGCTACAATAAGCTTAGCTCAATCAATGACTAGTGTTGTATTGAATGATACAGCAATTTCTCTCAAAGAGGAAATATACATAAATGATGAAGGTCACATAATGTGCCCATTACGTGACCTTGTTGAACAGTTAGGTTATTTAGTTACTTGGAATGGTGAAGATCAAAGTATAAAGCTTTCGAAGGATTTAGATGTTATTAAACTAAGGGTTGGAGACTCTAATGTAATAGAAAATGGAAAAGAATTAATTATGAATACAAGTCCTGTTATTAAAGAGGATAAGACCTTTGTACCTGTTGAATTATTTAGTAATGTTTTAAATTTAATTGTAGAATACAATAATGAAAAGCAGATTTTAAAAATAAATAAGTCTAAAGAAAATACGGAACCTTTCTTTGCAAAGTCAGATGATGAAACAATTCAAAATGAGTTAGATTCTTATATGAAAGCTCTAGTTAAAAATCGCAACTTTCATGGAAGTGTATTAGTTGCTAAAGATGGAAAAGTACTTCTTGATCAAGGTTATGGCTTTGCAGATTTTAAGCAAAATATTATGAATAAACCTCAAACTAAATTTGCAATAGGTTCAGTGACAAAGCAATTTACAGCAATGGCAGTTATGCAGCTTTGTGAGAAGGGGTTAATAAATGTAGAGGACAAGGTTTCTAAATATCTATCTGATTTTCCAAATGGCGACATTATTACTATCCACAATTTGTTATCTCAGACATCTGGACTTAAGAATTTTACTGAAGTAAAAGGATTCTTAGAATTAAATACTGATAATAAAGATCCTATGGTTTGTATTAATCTTATAAAAGATATGCCTTTAGAATTTAAACCGGGTGAAGAGTTTAGATACAGCAATACTAACTTTACTTTACTTGGTATAATAGTTGAAAAGGTGACTGGTGAATCTTTAGAAAATTATTTACAAGAGAATATATTTACACCTCTCCATATGGTAAATACAGGCATATGTTATGGTGAGAATAATGAGTTTTCTGGTGCAACAAGTTATACAGGATTCTTAGAAGTAGCCCCTATAGACGATAAACTTGTATTGAGCCAAACCTTTGGAGCAGGAAGTATGTATTCTACAGTTGAAGATTTATATAGATGGGATAGTGCTTTAAAAACAGAAAAACTAGTTAAGCAGCAAACCTTAGATCAGATATTTAAAGAACATATACCTATGTATGAAACAGCGAGCTATGGTTACGGATGGATGATAGCAGATACAGCTATAGGAAAAGAAATTTTGCACGGAGGTAATACTTTTGGATTTACTGCAAATATAGCTAGATATATTGATGAAGATCTTACTATTACAATTTTAACAAATAATGGTTATTGTGATCTTACGGCTTTAACAGATAATTTAACTAAAATAACGTTTAATGAAGATTATGAAATGCCAGAAATATTAAAGGAGATTGAAATAAAAGATAAAGATTTATATGACAATTATGTAGGAAAGTATAATTTTATATCTAATGCAAATTTAGATATTATTAAAAAGGATAATAAACTTTATGCACAAGTTACAGGACAAAAGGCTTTTGAAATATTTCCTCAAACAAATAACAAATTTTTTGCAAAAGAACTAGAGGTAACTATTGAGTTTGTTAATAACGATAAGGATGAAGTTACAGAACTTAAGTTTAAACAATTAGGTATAGAGTTTGTTTGTAAAAGAGTAGATGATACTGCTAAAGATAGCACTATAATAACTGTAGATTCTTCAATATATGATGAATATGTAGGGGAGTATGAACTAACTAAAGATATTATATTTACTATTTCAAATGAAGATGATCATATTTATGCTAAGCTTACACGTCAAGATAAATATGAAATATTTCCTATATCAGAAAGTGAATATATTTACAAGGTTATAGATGCTAAAATTACTTTTGAAAAAGATGATAATAATAAAGTAACAAAATTAATATTAAATCAAAATGGGCAAGAAATGCCTGCTTCTAAAATCAAATAAACTATTAACTGAATACTGTTTAGCATAATATTTCTTTTATACCATATGGCTTATTGTAATAATAAACATATGGTATAATTTGTTTTTGTAATATAAGGTAACCCTTCATCTGTTGAAAAAGAATATATGCTTAAAACTTATCTATAGTGCATAACATCTGCCTAATTTCAGTGAAACCTGTGTTTCTTGCATAATAAAAAAATCTATATTTTGACAAAAACCATAAATTGTGCTAAAATCATAATACTATGAAGTAATTTAAATATATCAAAATATTGACAAATAAATATCAATAATTGGTATAAATTAATAAAATTTTTATTTTTAAGATTTATGTACTAGATTTTTAATATTTTTTCAAACAAATAGTTGTGTAAATAAAAAGATTTAAGAGTATTAATAAGAAAATAAAATTTAAAATGTCCGTATGTATAAAAGAATTAAACTGATGAAAGTATTGAAAAATCAACGATTATAAGTAAGATTAAACCGATTGATAAAAAAATATCAGTCATGCGGAGGGAAATTGAACAAATGTGGTTATTAGTAGTGTTAGAAGCGATTTGACACTATCATAAATGTGTATTTTTCAGTGGTTTAACCTTAACATTGGATGTATTGAAATTGTATAATTGATGCATACATATATAATTCGTCAGAGTTTAACCTTAACATTGGATGTATTGAAATAAATCTTGTGGATTCCAAAGGAAAACTGGTCCGTCGTTTAACCTTAACATTGGATGTATTGAAATGCTTTAAGGCATCTATTATCCATTTCGGGGTATTCGTTTAACCTTAACATTGGATGTATTGAAATTCTACTTGGTATTGCCATCTATTATTATTGTGTAAGTTTAACCTAAACATTGGATGTATTGAAATCCTTTTGTGTCTAAAACAATAACGTTTGGAAAACCTGTTTAACCTTAACATTGGATGTATTGAAATAATTTATTTCCTGTTTCAAAGGCTGTCATGTACTCGTTTAACCTTAACATTGGATGTAACTGAAAACAATAAACCATTAACTATACAAATATTACAATTAATAAATATAAGACTTACATACTGTAGGTCTTTATTTATATTATAAGAAAGTCCTACTCCATGTAGAGCTTAAAAATTGGGAAGTGTAGTTTTCAATGTTTATGTGCTGAAGCTTCTACAGAGAGGTGTATATTTTTTTGATTATATAAAGATG
>NZ_LOHE01000120.1 GCF_001559865.1 Abyssisolibacter fermentans | reverse complement strand
GTTAGCGTAAAGTTATTGTAGGAAAAAATAAAAAAAGAAAGCACCCTTTTGTGATAATATAAGTTTGACAAAACAAATAAAACAAAAGGATGGTGCTTTCTTATGTATGATAGTATACTACATTTTAATGAATTTGGGGTAAAAATTTTAGAAAAAATAATAAAAACATTTATAGAAGACAAAACACAAACTATCGGAGATTTAGTAAACATGCTGAATAAACCGTTACAAGAGCTTCAATGTAATATAATTTCTGAAGTACTGGAATTAATAGATGAAATATACAGAAATGATATTTCAAGAAAAAAGAATTGGAGCATAATAAGAAAAGATAGCAATAGCTTTATGACAACATGTGGAGAAGTTAAATATAAAAGAACATATTTTAAATCAAAGAAAACAGGAGAAAGAGACTATTTAGCCGATAAGGCGGTTGGCATAAATAGTCACATGAGGATAAGTGATGATGTTGTTGTTAAAACATTAGAAAATGTTGCTGATAATAGTTATAGATTAAGTGGAGAAAATGCAACGAATACAGATGATATAATTAGCAAGCAAGCGGTATTAAAGCAAGTTCATGATTTAGAAATACCTGAGGTAAAAAAAGTATGTACAGAAAAAAGAAAAGTTAAAGTATTGTACATAGATGCAGATGAAGATCATGTATCACTTCAGTTTAGTAACAAAAAAGGTGACTTAAAAAAAGATAAGAATGGAAGAAAACAAAATACCATAATGCCAAGGCTAGTATATGTTTACGAAGGTATTGAAAAAGAGACATTGAATGGAAAAAGAAATAAATTAATAAACAAACATTACTTTGGAGGAGTGTATTCCAAACCAGAAGATTTATGGCAAGAAGTAGTAAAGTATATAGACGAAAACTATGATGATGAGGTATTAGAAAGAATTTATCTATCAGGAGATGGTGCATCATGGATAAAAATAGGCATAGAAATGATTGGAGCAAAGTGTAGATTTGTACTAGATAAATACCATCTAAACAAATACATAACACAAGCAACAAGCCACTTAGGAGAAATGAGAGAAGATTTTAAACAGTCAATATTTGATGCATTTAGCTTTGAAAGTAAGATGGATATAAAGAAAATATATAAAGACATATTAGACTTAACCTCAAATGAGACTAAGAAAAAAGCAGTTATAAAAAGCAAAGAATATATATTAAGCCAATGGAATGGAATTATCATAAAAAATGATGACGAGTGTGCAAGAGTGGGATGTAGTGCAGAAGGGCATATAAGCCATATATATTCAGCTAGAATGAGTTCTAGACCACTAGGATGGTCAAAAGTAGGAGTAGATAAGATATCAAGACTAAGAATATATAAGGCAAACGGAGGAAAGATACGCAATTTAATAGGATACAAGAAGAAAATAGAAGAAAGAGAAATAAAAGAAGCAATACAGAGAAAAGTAGATAAAGAAATTAAGAGAAAAAGAGAGAAATACTTAGATGTATGGAGAAGTGATACAACAGTATCTGAATCTGGTAAAATCAGTGGTTTATATTATTCATTAAAAAAATTAAGGGGAATATGTGGATAAAAGAAATAAATTTAAAAAAATATGATATACTCAAATCAGTACATTTCTTGTAATATCACAAGGGGATTTTTCTGTCCTTATATTTCCTACAGTAAATTAACGCTATC
>NZ_LOHE01000119.1 GCF_001559865.1 Abyssisolibacter fermentans | reverse complement strand
TTCCACTTCTAATTCAGCTTCTAGCATTTCTTGAAGTGCATCTTTAAACATATCCTTTAGATAGCTATGAAGATCTCCTGCTGTTTTCAAATTACCTTGTGTAATCATTTCTCTTAATACTTCTTTTGGTAAAGTACTCATAAAAAAACGCTCCCTTCTGGTTATATTTTGATTATTGCCAGATTAGAGCGTTTTATTTCTAAAAGCACAGATTAATTTATATTACCTCCAAATAACTTTTCTTAGAAAACTTTAGACTAGTTAAAAACATAAAACGTTAGGGACTATTCCCACCAAACCATACCTTCTTTATATTATTAATCTCAATGCAATTTTATCCTGAAAATTCACCTATACATTACAATAACTAAATATTATTCTTTAGTTTTCTATACTTTCCATTATTTTAAATATTTCATCTTCCGTTAGGCTTGATACAATTTTTATAATCCAAAGCTGATCATCTATATAACAATAAGTATAATAACAATTGTCTTCTTTTAGATATTTTTTTCCATTATGCTCAATGATCTCTGTTTTTGAATAAGAAATCTCACTATCTATAATAGAAGTCATTTTACCTTTTTTTATGAATATATCTAATTGGGGATACTCATTAAACTTATTTTTTATTGAACCTTTATACCTAAGATTAAAATTATCAAATTTACTAAACCGTTCATATTCTTTGTAATAATAATCCTTATCTAAAAGTTTTGCCTCTGTGAATAATTTCTCTAAATATTCCCTATAGGTCATTTCCTTTTGGTACGGCTTATAAAAATTTTCGTAACTATAAAAAATACATGCTTGATCAAAAGTATATTCTTTAGAAATATATTTAGGGAAAGGGCTATTTATAGGAATTTTATTTTTAATACTTTTAATAGTATAATGAAATTCCATACTATTTAATATATCAAAATATACAAAAGATTTTAGCCCTTTAACAGGTATAAACAGAGCAACCTTATCATTAGGTATTTTATCTTTAAGTAATTTAGTTATATTTTCAAATTCTTCTGCTACTACTTCCCTTTGTTGTGATTTAAGCATACATTTATCGTAATTATCCCTATCACTCATAACACCAAGTTGAATAACAATATTTCCATTGCCATCTGTTAAAGTAGCTTTAATGTCTCCGTTATGTTCTTTAACAAAATCTTTATGTTCTGGTATATACCCAAAAGTAAATGCTACCATAGTCACTGAAATCAATAAAAGTATGGTAACAAAGACTATTTTGTTATATATGAATCTTTGATTACTTGTACTTGATCTTCTTATATTTTTTAATATTATATTTTTCTTATCTTCATAGTAAACTTCTTCTGTCTTTAAATATTTTTCAACATCATCAAAAGACTGAAACTTCTTCATTATCATACCTCTCCCTCCCTTTATTAAGCTTCCTTTCAATTTTTGTTTTTGCTCTTTGAAATTGTTTTCTTAATGCTGGTTCTTTTTTATTCAAAATTTCAGCTATTTCCTTATAAGACAGTTGATTTACACTTTTAAGTAAAAACACACTCCTTTCATAACTGGTTAGGGTATTCAAGATAGTCTCTAGCTCATAACTATATTTGTCCTTTGATACTAAATTCTCAACTAAAGCTTCATGTGTTTTTTCTTTATATTCCTTAAGAAACATACTCTTTCTTTTTTCCTTTCTTAGTTGATCAATACATTTATTATGAGCTATTGTATATAAATAGCTATGATTATATTGCTTTTTATTAGATAACTGAAAGAATTTAATGAAAACCTCTTGAGTAATATCTTCCGCTGTTTCTTTACACCGCACCATTTGATAACTATATTTATAAATTCTAAATTGGAATTCATTAACAATTTCTTCAATATTATTTGATTTCATAACAAAACACCTCCTTTTTTCTAAATGACACTATTTTTAGCGTTCACTTATATAACGAATCGGAGTACAATAATGTGACGTATCTCGTAAATATTTTAACATTTTAGTTATATATTTTCATCTTAGAAGATAAATATACTCATAAAAGCACCTGTTGTTAACCATTAACAGGTGCTTTTATGTAGTTAGTTTGTTAATTTAAGATTAATAAACATATTGTAAATGTCATTGGTTTATTAGTGTCTGTCTTAAAATAATTATATAAATGTTTCATTTTTTATTTTTCTGCAAATACTATTAAAAAGAGAGGTGGATAATTTGGCAAGAAAAAAAACAATAATTGAACCTGAGGCAGATCTTATTTATAACAATAACTATGATATGGAAATTAGTCACACTTTAGATCTTTATATGACACCAAATATTGATTTGATAAAATTATCTCCGAGTGATAATTCAATTAGTCACCCTGGAAATATGTCAGTAAGAAAAATAGAAGTAAATGGAGAGAAAACATTGATAAATACCAGACAAGATGATCCAAATCCTTAAAGTATGTATTATCCTTAAAGGGGCGATTCAAAAAGTATTTTCACAGCCCCTTTTTATAATTATTTCAATTTATAGATAAGTTTTTTAAACGTTTTAGTATATTCTTCTCCTCTGCTAATTGATAATCTCTACTGTTATTAACTAAAAGAATAAAATTTTCTCATAGTATAATTTTAAAAAAGAAAAAGTAACTATTTCGTTTGATAGAAACAATTATAATAGAACCAAAATAGTAGGATATGCTCATTTATTGACCAAAAATGTAAAATATCAGAAGATTTATATAGTGATTATTATGCTGGTATGAGCGACTGAAAAATTTTTCAAAGCTTCAAGTGGATAATTACACTTAATAAATGTTTAAACCTACTCCATAAAGCCTACGTTTAGACGCACCAAAAATTAAAAATATATTACCTATCCAAACTCCACAAATAAAATACTACCTAACTATTATTTATTTAACCTTTTCATTTAAATAATTGTTTCAATCTATCAGATACTTCATTTTTATATAAACTACCATACATATGTACCATTTCCTTGCATTTTAAGTCAATATGAACACATATTATACTTTTAGAATCATTAAATCCATGATGATAATTATTTATAACTATTTGCATAATGTATTTGTCTTCTACTATAGCTTGTTTATCATCTTCATTCTCTAGCACCATTAATTCAATATCCTCAGGCGTAATTACTAATTCTGAACGTATATTGAGTTCATCTAAAATTCTATTCGTATTTGTATCTTCTCTAAAAACCCCTATTCTCAACATATCTTCTTTATTATTGCATAACTTTATATTACATAATCTATAATATTCCTTGTTTATATCTTTATTCTTCTCAAAATTTCTAACTGCATTTATAATTTTATCAATTTCATCCTTTTTAGTTATTTTTACTACTTCTTTCTTTTGGCACGCTGACAGTTCTAAATGTGTTACATCTTCGTTCTTAACATCATTTATACTCTCTACAGCTTTCTTAGAATTAAAAATATTACCTTTTATACAAATAACTATAGTTATAACTAATATTGAACTTATTAGTATTACATTTTTTTTTGTATTCATCTTTCTTACCTCCTTCAAGCTCTAATAATTTTCGTAATATTTTTTAGCACGTTTATATACGGTTTCTTCTAACTTCTCATAGTCTCGAAATTTATTTTTATTTTCTAGAGCTTCTTTAGTAAACCATTTTTTTATAGTCTTACCATAATCCACACCATCAGGCGGCATTTTATAATCTGTTATAATTACTTCATTATCTGTTTTTTCTGCTATCAATACTAGTTCTGTTAATAATCCCTGATCATCTCTTATTTCATTACCTATTCTGTAAAATTCTTTTATTACAACCGAAAGATATATCTCATTTCCTTTCGCACCAAAAATAACATATGAACATAAAATTTTCCCTCCATTTCTAGGCTGTCGAATTTCATTATCTAAATAATCTTGTACAGTTTCATGTAATTTTTCATCTATAGCTATAGTATTTTTTATTTCATATTTATCCTTTATATATTTAATAGCTATAATCAAAATTACTGCTAATATTATTAATATTATGTGCCTTTTAATGTTCATATTACTTACCTCCTCTACATTAAACACATAAAAATTTAATTTCACCTACGAATTTTGTGATATACAAAACTCGTAGGTGTTAAATCTTATAATTAGTTTTTATAACACTTCTAATAATTTTCTTTTATTCTTATAATTTTAACTATACTATCTCCTCCCCAAGCATCCTTTGCTCTTTTAGCTACATCTTCTAGAGTATCTTTTTCGTAATGATTTGTATGTGATGCTAAAGCAGGTATTATACTATCATAATCACTATTGTATATATAACATGATATTATTGTTATATGTTTTACAGTATCCCAAAACCATCCATTTTCAATAAAAACAACAGGATCCCCTGCATGTGAATTTTCCATACTATAAACCATAGCACTTTCATTTGTATCTAGTAAATCATCAACTTCATAATTGTCAGTATCATAACAATTATCAGACCAATAGCTATCAAATTCCTTTGCACTTATCCATGGACTAGGATCAGCTAATGACCAATCTTCATCTAACTCTTCTATGTTTTCTGGAGTTTTATTTGGATTACTAACTTTAGCTTTGATATACCAATCACCTGACGAAGGATTATCCATTGGCAGTCCTCCTTCATGTAAGCACTGAGAAACAAAATTTGCACAATCACTGAGGTTATCAGAACTTAAATAAGGATACTTATCTGAACCATCTTGATTGTCATAATTATCCTTAGCATATGTTGTTGCACTATAACGACTATAATCATCTAAATCACTTGAGCTGATAGATTTAATACTTAAACTTTTGCTTTTATTTATTTTTTGTAATTCATTATATTGTTTTTTTATCTCTTCTTCTCCAACTTGTAATGCACAATCATCTAGATATTCATCAAATGTAGCTTTTTCCTTTTTATCTAGTTTTTGAGATTTTTTAGTGTCATTTAATATTTCAAATATCCTATACATAACCTTATTTGCAATCTTTTCATCTTTTTTTACCGTAAGTAACCTTCCCTACTATAACACTATTATCAACTTCTTCTGTCATAGGTACTACATATTTACTTAATTCTTTAATCGTTGGATATTTAAATATATCTACCAGCTCTATTTTATATTTGCATTTTTTTACGCAAGCCATCATTTGTATTGCTTTTATTGAATCTCCACCCAAGTAGAAGAAATCATCATTAATTCCAAAGTCTTTGATACCTAAAACACTCGACCAAATTTCAAATAATTTTGTCTGTATATCATTTGTAGGTCTTTGAATCAATTCTGTATCTAACTCAAGCTTAGGTTCTGGTAATGCCTTTAAATCAATTTTACCGTGACTTGTTAGCGGTATACTCTCAATCTGGACTATTTTTGCAGGAATCATGTATTGAGGAAGTTCCATAGATAGATATTCTCTAATATCACTTGAAACCTCTTCATTATCACTAACAACATAAGCACATAGGAATTTATTATTATTTTCATCTGCTTTGTCAATTACAAGTGCTTGATTTACTAATTTACTTTGCATCAGCTTTACTTCGATTTCTCTTGGTTCAATTCTATGTCCTCTTATTTTTACTTGGTAATCTATTCTACCCAAAAACTCAATATTTCCATTTTCATTCCATCTACCAACATCTCCGGATTTATATATTATTCCCCCGTCCTCAAATGGATTGCTTATAAATTTTTCTTGAGTTAAATCAGGTTGATTTAAATAACCACTAGCTAGTCCTTCGCCAGCTATGCATATTTCCCCTGGTATCCCTATTGGCTGCATATTCTTATTTTTATCTAATATATATATTCGCATGTTGTTAAAAGGCTTTCCTATAGGAATAATATTACCTTCAACATTTGTTTTGTTGAGTGAATATCTAGTAGCATATATAGTTGATTCAGTAGGTCCATATATATTTTCTAATTTCACATTTTCAAATTTTTTATAGAAATTATCAACTATATCTTTTGTAAGTGCTTCTCCTGCTACAAATACATATTTAAGCTTATCAATAATATCTGTATTATATTCGATTACATTATTTGTAAACACTTTGAACATTGATGGTACAAAGTTAATATGAGTGATATTATATTCGTCTATAGCTCTCAATATTCCTTCTGGATCTTTCTCTAATCCATTCTCAAGTATTACTAGTTTCCCTTCACCGAAAAACCACCCAAAGATTTCTGTTATAAAAACATCAAATGTGAACGTAGTTTTTAATAAGAAAGAATCTGTTTTTGATAATGGATAATCTTCATTTAAAGCTTCTAAAATATTAACTACACTAAAATGTCTGATTAAAACACCTTTTGGTTTTCCAGTTGACCCAGAAGTGTATATAATATAAGCCAAACTATTAGCATTGTTCATGTCTTTTAAGTTATTAGCATCTCCATTATATAAATCTTTATCGTCTATATTTATTATTTTATATTTCTTCTTTAAATCATTTATTAAACCTATTAAAGCTTTTGTGTTTATGTTTATAATTGTTTTTTCTTGATTATTAACCAAAGCTCCTTGTGTTAATAATATCTTGATATCACTATCTTCTATAAAATATTTTATCCTGTCTATAGGATGCTCAGGATTTATTGGTAAAAAAGCACCTCCAGCTTTAATTATTCCTAATATACCTATTACCATCTCTAGCGAACGAGTTACCATTATTCCAACAATATTTCCTTTTTTTAATCCAGATTTGACTAACAACCTTGCAAGTTGATTAGCTTTATGATTTAATTCACTATATGTTAATTTCTCTTCTCCATATATTACAGCTATTTGATTAGGTTTTTTCATTACCTTTTCTTCAAATATTTCATTGATTGTTTTATATTTTGAATACGCAGCGCTTGTATTGTTAAAACTCATCAATAAATTACGCTCACTAAGAGATAACAAATCTATTTTTGATATTTCTATTTGTGGATTCTCTGTAATTACGTTTAATATATTAATAAAGTGTTCAGATAACCTTTTTATGGTTTCTTTTTTATATAATTTGGTGCAGTATTCAAAATGCAATTTAATGTTATTGTCCATATCTATAGCTTCAAGCAATAAATCAAATTTAGTAGATTTATTATTGAAGTTCATTGGTTTAAACTTAACATTGTCGATTTTCTTTTCCAAAGATATTGCATTTTGAAACACAAACATAACATTAAATAGGGGATTTCTGCTTAAATCTCTACTAATATTTAATTTGCTTATAAGCTCTTCAAAAGGAAAATCTTGATATTCAAAAGCTTTTATTGTTTTTTCTTTAACATCTCTTAAAAAATCGTAAAAAGATTTATTACAGCAAGGAAAATTTCTTAACGCTAAAGTGTTGACAAACATACCAATAATATTTTCCAGATCAATATGACCTCTACCAGCAACTGGTGTACCGACTACAATATCTTCTTGTCCTGAATATTTTGAAAGCAAAACATTAAAAGCACTTAATAAAATAATAAAACTAGTAGAATCAGTATCAACTGCAAGCTTTCTGATTTTTTGTGTTAAATCCTTATCTATATCAATAGTTATTTTATCTCCTTCAAAGCTTTGTAATTTCGGTCTTGTATAATCAGTAGGAAGATTTAATACAGGAATCTCATCACTAAACTTATTTATCCAATATTCTTCTTGCTTTTTAATTAATTTTGACTTGAATAAGTTATTTTGCCATATTGTATAATCTTTATATTGTAACCTTAACTCAGGAAGCTTTTCGTTTTCATATAGTCTAAAAAATTCATTTGTTATAATACCTACCGACAACCCATCTGAGATAATATGATGCATATCAATCATTAATACATGTTTTTCCTGTGATATCTTAATTAACCCAACTCTAATTAATGGTGCTTTACTTAAATCAAATGGTCTAATATATTGACATATTATATCCTTTGAATTTTTTTCATTTGCTATAAAATAATCTATTTCAAACTCTATTTCATCTTTAATAGTCTGTACTACACAATCTTCAATATCCACAAAGGACGTTCTTAATGATTCATGTCTGTTAATGAGCTTAACAAATGCATTATTTAGTCTTTCTTTTTCTAATTTACCTTCTATGGTCATTATATTTGTTATATTATAGCTAACATTGTTCTTATCTAATTCCTGCAATGTATACATTCTGTTTTGTGCTGCTGAGAGTGGATAATAATCTGCTTTCTTTGCTTTTTCTATTCTATTAAATACGCTCTTTTCTAGTTTTTGTATATTTTTTGCAGTCTGCTGTACTATTGGAGCTTTAAATAGCTCTCCTAATGGAAAATTCACATTAAATTCTTTGTGTATCTTTGCTATTAATTTTATCGCCTTTAATGATTGTCCTCCTAGTTCAAAGAAATTATCCTTTATACCTACTGTTTCTAATCCTAAGACTTCTTTGTATATTTCTACTAGTTTCTCTTCTGTTTCATTTGATGGCTTAACATACTCTGTCCTTATTACTTTATTTGCTTGTGGTTTCGGTAATGAATGTCTGTCTATTTTCCCATTTGGTGTTAATGGTAAACTTTCCATATTTAATATATATGGAGGTACCATATATTCAGGCAATTCTTTTAATAAATATTCTCTTATTTGTGTTGAGTTTATATCTTTATCACCTACTATATATGCACATAAGCTCTTTTCTCCTACTTCTTCTCTTGCTACTGCTACTGCTTCTTTTATACTTTCATGCTTTAATAATTCATTTTCTATTTCTCCTAATTCTATTCTATAGCCATTTATCTTTACTTGGTTATCTATCCTTCCATAAAATTCTATATTCCCATCTTCTAGCCATCTTGCTAAATCTCCTGTTTTGTACATTTTTTCTCCTAGTTTAAATGGGTTATCTATAAATTTTTGCTCCGTTAATTCTTTTCTGTTTATATAGCCCCTTGCTACTCCAGCTCCTGATATATATAATTCTCCTAATACTCCTATAGGTTGTATATTTTTATCCTCATCTAATACATAAAAGCTTATGTTTTGTAGTGGCTTTCCTATTGGTACTCTTGTTATTTTATTAATTTCTTCTGTTTTTACCTCATAAAAGCTTGAGTCTATTGTCGCTTCTGTAACTCCATAACTGTTTATTATTTTCATATCTTGTCCAAATCTCACACTGATTTTTCTAAACTCTTCTACCGAGCAAACATCTGAACCAAATATAAGTAGTTTTAGTTCACTAATATCTAAACCATTTTCATATACAAAATCCATTAATGGTATTATCAATGCTGGTGTCGCTTCAAATATATTTATCTCATATTTCTTTATTAATTTATATATATCTATAGGATTTATTCTCTCATATTTTGAGGTAACAACCATCTTACCCCCATTTAATAGCGTTCTTGCTAAGTCTCCTGCAAATACATCAAATGAAAAACTAGCCATCTGTAGTAAATTTACTTTGTGCTTGTCTAATTCATAATCTTTTTTCCAGCCATATGATATGTTTACCACGTTTTTATGCTCTACCATTACACCTTTTGGTTTTCCTGTGCTACCTGATGTATATATCACATATATCAAATCTTTTGAGTTATTTATATTTAACAGATTGCTATTATCTTCTTGTAATATTTTCTTATCTTTTATATCTATAATTTCACCACTAACTACTAATTCTTTTTCTGTTAACAATATATTTACATCACTATCATCTAGTATATATTTTTTTCTGTCTTGAGGATATTCTGGGTCTATTGGTAAATATACTCCTCCTGCTTTCATTATACCTAGTATACCTATTATCATCTCTATAGATCTTTCCACCATTATTCCTACTACTACTTCCTGTTTTACTCCTTTGTTTCTTAACATCCTAGCTAATTGATTTGCTCTTTCATTTAATTCTTTGTATGTTAATTTTTCATCCTTATATACTACCGCTATGCTGTTTGGTGTTTCTTTTACTTGTTTTTCGAACAATTCATGAAATGTCATATCATGTGGATACTCTTGTTTTGTATTATTAAAATCTAATAGTATTTCTTTTTTTTCTTCTTGAGTAATCATATCTATCTGTGATATTTTCTTTTGTGGGTTTTTTAATATATCATTTATTATATTAATTAAGTGTTTTGAAATTCTCTTAATTGTTTCTTCTTTATAAAGCCTTGTACTATACTCAAAGTGCAGTTTTAGCTGATTATTTTTTCTATCTTCATATACATAAAGTGTTATGTCATACTTTGAAGTAGTTTTTCCTATATTATATTGCTCAAACCTAAAATCCGATAATTGGACAACTTCATGTTCAAAATTTTGTAATATTAACATTACGTCAAATAGAACATTTCTACTTTCTTCTTTCTTAATATTTAAATTGTCAATTAATTCTTCTATGGGATAGTCTTGATTTTCAAAGCCTTTTACCACTTTTGTATTCATGCCTTTTAAATAATCTTTAAATGTCATCTCTTTTTGGAGATTACATCTGTATGCTATATTCTTTATGAATGCTCCCATAATATTTTGAAGGTCTTCACTAGTTCTTCCTGCCGTTACCGTTCCAATAACTAAGTCATTTTGTCCTGAATACTTTGATAGTGTTATACTATATATTGCTAAAAGTACTGTAAATAGCGTTGTTTTGTTTTCGTATGCAAACTGCTCTATTCGCTTTGAAAGTTCTTTGTTTAACACATATTCATAAACAGTACCTTCATAGCTTTGTTTATTTGGTCTGTTATAGTCTGTTGGCATGTTTAAAACAGGTATTTCTCCTTTAAATTCATCTAGCCAATACTCTTTCATATTTTGTACAGCTTTACTTTGTAAATGCTCTTTTTCCCATACTGCATAATCCTTGTACTGTATATTTAGTGGTGTTAATTCTCTTCCCTCATATAAATCAATTAGCTCACTTACAAATTTTGACACAGATACGCCATCTGACACTATATGATGTATATCTATAATTAAAATTGTTTTACTATCACTTATTTCAATTAAACCTACTCTTATTAAAGGTGCGTAACTTAAATTAAATGGTCTTATATAATCCTTAATTATTTTGTCTATTCTTTTTTCGTCAGCTTCATAATAATCAACATTAAATTCTATGTTTTTGTGAACTCTTTGAACAATTTCTCCTTCTATTATTTCAAATGAAGTTCTAAAGGCTTCATGTCTTTTCACTAATTTTTTTATTATATTTTCAAATTTATCTTTGTTAAATTCACCTTCTATCTCTAATATGTTTGGTATATTATAGCTGACTCCAACACCTTCATACTGCTCTAATATAAATATTCTTTTTTGTGTTGAGGATACTGGGTAATATTCTTTTTCCTCAGCTGGTAATATTGAACTCTTTTTTGATATCTCTGCTATCTTTATATAATCACTAATCTCTTTTATTGTAGGATTACTAAGTATTTTTTTTAACGGTAATTCTTTATTAAATTCTTTATTAATTCTTGCAACAAGATTAGTAGCTTTTAATGAATGTCCTCCTAATAAAAAGAATTCATCATTTATGCTTATATCATCTACTTTTAATATATCCTCGCAAATCTCTATTAATTTTGCATCAATATCATCTCTAGGCTTTTCGTATTGCACCCCCGTTTTCATATTAGCATCTAAACTTAATAGCTTTCTTCTATCTATTTTCCCATTAGTTGTCATAGGCATTTGATCTAGCTGTACATAGAATTGTGGTATCATATAATCTGGTAATTCTTTTGATAAATAATGTCTTAAGTCTTTTACCGTTAAACCTTTATCGCCTACAATATAACCATATAAATCTTTATTACCTTTCAAATCATCTTTTGCTAATATAATAGCTTCATTTACTTTTTTATACTTTAATAGTGAATTTTCTATCTCAGAAATATCAATCCTAATACCTCTGATTTTTACTTGGTTATCTTTTCTCCCCATAATTTCGATATTACCATCTGTTAAAATTTTACCTATGTCTCCAGTTTTATATATTATATCGTTTGGATTTTTGCTAAATGGATTTTTAATAAAAACTTCTCTATTTAATTCTTTATTACAATATCCAGAAGTTATAAATGGTGTACGTATATAAACTTCACCAGCAACATTTTGCTGACATATATTCAGATAATCATCTAATATCATAACTTGAGTACTATCTATAGGTTTTCCTACAGGTATATTTTTTTTAGTTACATCATTATCATTTATTGTATGAAAGAGTTTTATCATAGTTGTTTCTGTTGTTCCATATAGATTTACTAAACTAATTTTATTTTTATATGAATTCATAAATTTCTTGACATCATTGCCCCTAACCATTTCTCCAGACAATAATATATACTTTAAACTATTTAATACATTATTATCATCAATCACATTAGCTATTCTTCTAAATAATGAAGGAACTGTATGAATAAGAGTAATTTGTTTTTTTTCAATCCATTTTATTAGTTCTAGTTCATTTAGAATTATACTATCATCATGTGGTATACAAATTGTACCACCACAACATAGTGGAACAAAAATATCTCTTAAAACAGCATCAAATGTAGGTGCTGTTAATTGACTAACTCTAAATTTATCGTCTATATTGAATTCTTTGATTTCCCATTCTATAAAATGAACTAAACTTCTATGTCTACCTATTATTCCTTTTGGCTTTCCAGTAGATCCTGATGTAAAGAAAATATAGCAATCTTTGTTGATTATATTTGGGGATACTTTGAATTCTTTAGATACATCTCCATTAATAAAATGAATATTTAAATATTTATATTTATTTACATCAACATTTTCATTGTCCATTAAAATTACATTCATTATACCGTTTCTTATCTTCATGATATTATTAAGTTTATCCAGCCATTTTGTGTGCGTTACGACCCAATTTGATTTAGTATCATCAATAATAAATCCGTATCTTTTTAAAGGAAGATACGGGCTTATTGGAATGAAAATTCCATCTATTTTCAAAATGCCTAACAGTGATTCAATTAGATTAGGACATCTATCCATCATTATTAGTATTCTTTTATCTTTTTCATTGATAACTTCATTAAAAAAATTAGCAAGTTGATTTGATTTTTGATCTAAACTTAAATAAGTGAGACTTTCGTTTCCATATTCAATAGCATTTTTATATGGCATATTTATAGCTATTTTTCTAAATTTACTTGGTAAACTATTAAACTTCATTTTTATTTTGAACCTCCTTAAATGATATATGATTTATATAAAAAATTCTTCGTTATCAAACTCGTCATCAAAATCTTGTAAATATTCATTCATATTATTATTTGAATTAGTGTTGATATTTTTTATTAAAACATCGTCTTTTTCTAACACAAGATTTAAAACATCTATAATATTTATTAATATTCTATCTATTGTTTCTGTCTTAATATAATCTTTTTTAAAATCGAGTTTTAATAATATAGAAGTTTCAAGTTCATTTACAAATAAGTTAATATCATACTTACATTCTATTTCGTCAAAATCATACGGTTTTAAATTCATACTGTCATATATATTTCCATGTAAATAATATGGCATATAATTTATCATAATTGAGAATAATCCTTCTCCCTTAAAACCATATTTTTCTCTCATCATTGCATATAATTTTTCATAAGGATGATCTTGATTATCTTGAGCTTCTAATACTTCATTTTCTACAACCTTTAGATAGTCAATAAATGTCATATCATCTTCTAGTTTAGAACGAATTACAAGTATGTTCAAAAAAATGCCTATAATATTATCTAAATCGTTATGTCTCCGTCCAGCTACTGGTATACCAATGCTAATATCTCTCTGGTTAATTTCCATAGCTATAACGATTTTAAATACTGTTATTAATAATATAAATTTAGTCACCATGTTCTTTTTACAGTAATTATTTATTCTAGTTGTAAGCTCACTATCAATTTCTAGCTTTTTACTGCTACCAGCAATACTTTTATATGATTTATCACTTTCTTTAGCCAGCTTAGTATAGTTAAAATCTTTTAATTTTTCTAGCCAAAACTCACCTTGTTTCTTTATTTCATCAGTTTTTAAGTAATCATTGTGCCAATTAGCATAATCTTTATATTGAATTTTAAGCTCCGAAAGCTTGTTTCCTTTCATTAGTTCATTAAACTCACGCATGAGTATTTTTGTTGATACTCCGTCAGCTATTATGTGATGCATGTCTACCATGAGCATATTTTTTTTCCTTGCTTTAATTATTCCTACTCTGAATAACGGTACTTTTCTTAAATCAAAAGGTTTTATAAATTCTTTTATAATTCCATCAATTTTTTCATCAAATACTTCATAGTATTGAACATTAAAATCTATTTTATCATGTATTATTTGAACTACTTTCCCATCTATTAATTCAAAACTAGTCCTTAAAGATTCATGTCTATTAATTAATTCATTAAATATATTTTCTACTTTTATTCTATTGAATTCTTCATTTACTTCATAAACAGCGGACATATTGTAATTTATTGACTCTAAGTTAGATTGTTGTGCTAAATATATTCTTTTTTGAGAGGAAGATACTGAATAAAAATTTTGCTTTCTGACTGGTTTGATTTCTGAATATGTATTTTTTTCTAATTTTTGTATGTGATTTGCTAGTTCTTTTACTGTTGACTTTGAGAATATATCTTTTATATTAATTTTTATATTTAGTTCCTTCTGTATTTTTTCTGATAGTTTTGTTGCATTTAATGAATGTCCTCCTAAATCAAAAAAATTATCAGATATTTCAATATTGTTAACTTGCAAGACTTGACACCATATATCTAATAAATTTTCTTCAAGTATACTGCTAGGCTTTTCTATCTTTTTATTAAGGTTCAATTTTTCCTTGTAGCTATTAATTTCTCTAATGCAACTATCAAATTCTCCATTTAAATACTTCTCTATTAATTTAAATCTTTGCACTTTACCACTAACTGTCTTTGGTATGTTTGCTATTGGTATTACATGTTTAATATTTATTGCAACTTTTGAATTAACGTAATGCTTAATATCAGTAGCTAGTGTAGCAAATTTTTCTATACTATTTAAATATAAAACAAATAGTATAACTTCATCTTCATGTAGATTTTCGTTATATATTGATGCTGCAACTACTACATTAACTCCTATCGCTGGAGTGTTTTTTGCTATTCTTTCTAAATCATGTGCATAGTAATTTTGACCATTAACAAAAATAATATCCTTAGCTCTACCAGTTATTATTAATCTGCCATTATTTAAAAAACCTATATCTCCTGTATTCAGCCATCCTTCTTCTAGATATATATCTTTATATTTAACGTCACCATAGTATCCAGGGCTAACGTTATCTCCTCTTATATGGATATTCCCTATAATATTTTCTTCCATTTTTTTATTTTCATCATCCACAATTTTTATTTCCAAATTTTTAACTGGATACCCTACTTCTACAAACGTGATTCCACATTCATTGTTTTTGTTCACGAATTTTATTTTTTTCCCTGTTTCTAACTTATTTCTATCTATTGTTACTGTTTTTATTTCTTCATTAAGCGGCATTAACGTTACTATCAAACCAGCTTCTGCCAAACCATAGCCAGGAAGCATAACGTTTTTCCCTAACCCATATGGATTTAATACATCTACAAATTTTTTACATAATTCTTCTGAAATTGGTTCAGCTCCATTTAGAATGCACTTAATAGATGAAAAGTTTAAATTTCCTAAATAATTAAGATCCATATTACTAAGAAAATATTTATATGCAAAATTTGGACAACCCAATACAGTGACTCTGTAATCACTTGCCTTTTTAATCCATAGGTTTGGATTTTTTATAAATAGTCCTGTAGGCATAACATATTGATTGATTTGTGCTACTATTGGCAATATGTGAGCTCCTATTAACCCCATATTATGTGTCAATGGTAACCAGCTTAACATTGAATCTTTCAATGGTTCTACTGTTTTTTCCATCATTGCGTATGCATTTGATAAAACATTCTTATGTGTTAAGATAACTCCTTTTGGCTCTCCTGTAGATCCAGACGAAAATTGAATATAAGCTATATCATCTAGTTTTGATTCATGAATTACCCCTGCCTTGTTATCATTCATAATATTTTTGATAACTATCGTATTTTCATTTATTTCCTGTATTATCTTATTTTCTTTTTCGCTATTACAATTTTTAAGTTTCATTACTGAGTCATTATCAGTTATTAAGTGTGGCTTTTTTAAAATACTCCATACCTTTAGTAATCTAAAATAATTTTCCTCATTTTTACTAATCATTGAAATAGGTACTGGAATTATACCTCCTAATATACATCCCCAAAATGTATAAATAAACTTTTCATTATTTTCCAGTTGGAATACTAACTCATCTCCTTTGTTTAACCCATTAGCTTGCAGCTTGTGGAGATAGCAAAGAGATTTTTCATAGAACTTGTTATATGTTATTTTTGTATCCTTCTCAGTGTTAATAAATGTAATACCAGTATCATTAACTTTAGCAACTATTTTCATTACATCAGTTAAACTTCTATAATTCATTCTAGTCAACTCCGTTCGTAATAATTTGAACTGTAATAAATAATCATTCTACTCATTTCCTTCTTAAAAGTAAGTAATTTACACCATTTTTAATTTTATTTATCTTCTTTATAAAAGATCGTCTTAAAAAGGCAAATTTCTAGGTCATACTAACGACAAAATAAAATATCATAAATACGACAGGATATTTCTTGTTCATACTATCTAAACCTCCATTTATTTATTTATAGTACATGTTCAATTTAATTATAATACATTTATTGTTAATTTTTTGTTGTTTTGTGTATTTATTTCATTTTTTTAATATCTTTACCAAAAGCTTGTAAGCCTGTATTTTCCTAAACATATTAATTAAATAGTTCATAAAGTGAGAGCTATTTTTTTTCATTTTTTTCATTTTTGTAATATGTGTATGAATATTTTTTTATTTTATGTTATCTTTTGTATTATTATGGATGTTGATATTTTAGGAAGAAAGGAAGTTATACATACATTAAATATAGATAGTAAAAGTAAATATTTTATCTAAATAACATTGAATGGAAAGGATAGTTATTCTACATAATAAAAAGGAACTTTCCCAAAATTTCTGAGTAAGTTCCCTTAAAAATATCTTTATTTAATTATCGGTATCGATCTATGCCCAAGGCCTATAACCACTTCATTCAAATGCAGTAAACCTATACTCATGAATATACATACACTAACATGTTCACCGCTTCTGGCTATGCCGATCTTGCCACCAACATTTAAACCTATTGCTTTTGATGAAACCTGTGTTATTGCTTCCCTTGCTGCTCCTGCTATAGCTCCTTCGTGCACATGACAATCTGATATAATATTACTTCGTTTAGCTGCTACTAGTGATCTTTCAATAATTTTGGGTATTGATGCCATTATATTACCACCTATGTCAACAGCCGTACACATGATGTCTTTCTTTTTAAAATTACTGATATAATAATCCTCTTCATCTCTTGAAGAAATAGCCATTTTAACAGCAGCTTTTGCTACATCTGTACTTTTATTTGTCATAAATTTTCCTCCATTTCAGTATTTTATTTAGTTAGTTGCAAAACACCAAACTATTGATAAATACTATGTTTATATGTTTTGATATGACTAAATTCCCCCATAAAACAGTTGTAAAAAATACCAATAAAATTACTAGGGAACCATCTCATGTTTCTTTGTAAGTGTGACTTCAAGAGTTCGTTTCTTCATCGCCCTTACTTAAATCCTAAGAAACGGGCTCTTGTCGGAACCGTCAAAGATTATGAGATGGTTCCCCTCACCAAAAACTTATGAGCTAAAACATTAATAGTTATCCACATTTATTTGAATTTGTTTTGCAACTACCTAAGTATTTTTCTAATACTCAACACTCAATTTTGTTCCCCTTATTCCTGCTTTTGCTGAATCAACTATAATCTTTATTGGCACTCTATTTTTTAACTCTTCTACATGACTTATGATTCCTATACATAAATTCTGTGTTCTTAACTTTTCTAGTGCTGTCATCACTAAATCTAACGAGCTTGTATCTAATGTACCAAAACCTTCATCTAAGAAGAAGAACTCAAGACTAGCACTTCCCTTTAGCTGAACATGGCTTGATAATGCGAGTGCTAAGCATAATGAAGCTATAAATGTTTCTCCTCCTGATAGTGTCTTACAGCTTCTTCTAACGCCTCCATTGTAATTATCACATATTATAAAACCATTACCACTGTCTAATTCTAAACAGTATCTGTTATTTGTAATATCCATCATACTCTTTGATGCTTCTCTTAATATATACTCTAAATGACTCTTAGATACGTATTTTACAAAGTTTTTACCTTTGATTAATGTTTGCAATTCTTTAAGCATATCTTGAATATGTTCTTTTTCTTGTATCTTTTTATCTAATTGTTCTACAGCTATTAGATTTTCTTTCATAGTTTGAATATTTTGCTCTAATGAACCCTTTTGCTCATTTAATTTTTTATACTCATCTTCTTTAGCTTTAATTAGCTCCAATTTTAGTGTTAATTCTTTTTTATCTATTACTCTGTTACCTATAATATCTGTAACTCTCTTTATATTATCAACAATTCTTTTGACTTCATCTTCATGATCTGTAATTTTTGTATTCAAGCTTTGTATTTCTTCCTCAGATATTATACTCAACTTTACACCTTCAACATTATCAAAACCATTATCTTTTATGATATTATTTATCTTTTCTTTCTTTTGTTGATATTCATAGTGCTTATCTTTTAATAACTCACTTAATGCTGCATTGTTTTCATATAGCTTGTTTACTATATTATTTTTTTCATCTAGTCTATTTTTTAAATCTCTTTCTACCTCAATTATGCGATTCTTTTTCGCTTTTAATTCTTCTAAATACTCTTGAGGTAAAAACTTGCCGCATATTAATCCAATTTTTTCTTTATACTCAAATATTATTTTTTCTCTTTGTTTATAGTTTTCATCATATTTAGTACAATCAATATTTAAATGAGCCTTGTTTTCTTTTAAGCTCTCTAACTTGATATTTAACTCATTTAATTCTCTATCATAATTATTAATGTCACTTTCTATAGCTTTCAAGCTTTTTTCATTTGCATATATTTCTTGTATCTTATTTTTAAAAGAATTAACTTTTAAATCACTTTTATATTTTGACAGATCTTGTGAAAGTTTAGTATAGTCTTCATTTAATTTATTAACCTTTGTTGTATTTTCTACTATAAAACTCTCATATTGCTTTATTCTAGCTTTTATAGCTTCAAGCTTTTTGTCGATTTCATTAATTTCTTCTTTGCATGTACTTTCTTTACTTCTAAATTTATCTATATCCTGATTCCATTGTTTTAGATACGCTATATTATTATTTAAAATATTGTTTTTTTCTGCTACTGTTTTTTTAATATTTTCTAAAGCTTCGTCTGGTAACAGCTTCTCTCTATTTTTTATATCATCTATTAACTCACATTTCTGTATATTTAGCCTCTCATTTATAGTTACTAACTGTGCTTGTTTAATTTTCATAGCACTAATTTCTTCTTTATATTTTTTCAAAGCATTATCAATAGATGTATCTACTATTTTAACATCTACTCTATCTTTACAAATACTTGGATGTTCTTTAGACCCACATACAGGGCAAATTTCCCCTTCTGTTAAAGTTTGAGCTAATTCGTAAGCATAAAGCTTTTCTTTTTTTAAATTTATCTCTTTTTCTAAATCTTCATATTCTAAGGTAGTTTTAGTTATGTTTTGCTTAATATCTCTTATTAATTCCTCGTTATTCTTAATTTCTTTGTCAATCTTAAACAGCTTATTTTGCTTGTCTTTTATTTCATTTTCAATGTTCTTAGTATTATTTAAAATTTGTTCTAAATGTTGAATTTCTTTTTGACTTTTTATAATATCATCCTGTTTTAGTGGTGGTTTATTCTCTAATGATTGTATTTGAGTTTTCACAGCTTTTAAATTCATTTTTTTATTCTTAACTTCAAGTTCTAATTTTTCTAACATTTTTATATCATCTAATTTTTTGTTATTATAATGTTTTATTTGGTTATCCACATCTTTTATTTTTTCAGTATATGAAATTACGTTATTTTCAATGTATAAGCCTTCATCAATTTTTTTCTTATAATCAGGTGCTATCTTTAATTCTTTTATTTTTTCATGTAATTGAATTAATATCTCTCCAATTTTATCTTTTTGTACTAATAACTCATTAATATTTTTACTAATTAATTCAATTTCTTTTAAAGCATTATTATGTTTTTGCTTATATTCTTTTGCTTCCTCATTTAAAATATCTGCTTCTTTTTTTAGTTTAATTGCTTCATTTACTTCATGTTCTTTAACCGATAGTTTAGCTACATCATTATTTTTTTGTTCCAATAGTGCTTCATGTTTTATTTTTATATCATCTAATATCTTTTTTTCTTCTTGTAATTCTTTTTTAGTCTCACTTAATTTTTTACTATACTTTTGGACATCATCTTCTAATTTCAGCCATTCTTGTATTGTGCTCCATATAGATAATGCTTTATTTGCCTTTGATACTTGTTCTTTATTTTCATTTATTTCTTGTTTTAATAAATCTAAATAATTTTTCTTGCTTTGATACTGTTTGAGTTCTGTTTGCAATTCATAAAATTTATTAGAATTTTGATATTCATCATTCAGCTCTTTAAGCTTAATTTTTATCAATTCTTGTGCTTTCAGCGTTACTTCGTATTCTTTACTCAATTCATCTAATTTGTCTTTTGATACATCTTCATATCTGTTTCTTTCACCTTTTAGGACATTCAATTCATTCTCATTTTTATTTTTCTTATGTTTAACTGCATCTGATAACTTAGTACCATACTTGCTTAGTCTAAGCATTCTCTCCATCATATCATTTCTAATTTTATCAGGTAACTTTAAGAATTCACTAAATTTTCCTTGCGGTAAGATTACAGATCTGGTAAAATCATCACTCTCTAAGCCTATGATATTTTTGATGAATCTATTTACATCTAAAACTTTTTCAGCTAATACAATACTTTCATCAGATACGGAATATAATCTTGCAAAATCAGTCTTTATAGCACCATCTTTGTTTCTTCGCATAGCTCTGTCAACTCTGTAAATCTCTCTCTTTTCACCATTATATGTATCAAATTCGAAGCTAACATATAATTTATTTGTTACTGTATTTATATATTCACGAGTACCTCTAGGAATTTCACCATATAATGCTAAAATAATTGCATCTAATATACTGGATTTACCGCTACCTGTAGGTCCAAATACTCCAAATAAACCTCTCTGAGTTAATACAGAAAAATCAATTCTTTGCATTTCAATAAAGCTGTTTAAGCCTTCTATCTCTAATATTCTAGGCCTCATTTATATCACCTGCCTCATAAACTATACTATTAAATAGGTTTAATAGCTCCTCCCCAGGCTTAACACCTCTTTCATGTATATAAAACTCTTCAAATAGCTTTGATATATTTTTCTCGTTAAAATCTATCTGCTCGTGTTGAGTTTCTTCAACTTCATCAAATATAGGTATGATTGAAAGTAAATCAGGTTTAATCTCTTTGAGTTTTTTTATTTCTGACTGCATTAATACTTGTTTTAATCTGATTTTTAAATAAACCCACACATCTCTATTACTATTATCATTGCATAATTTTATAGCTTCCTCAAATCCATTACACTTCCATATTTCAATAGGCTTAATATTTTCTAAGAATATTTCCTCCATAACAGGTTTTTGACCATTTACTATATCTATCATATAGAGTCCTTTACTATAACCAATTTCACTACTGCTGTATTGTATTAGTGAACCTGAATAATAAGCTTCTTTTTCAGATTTTTTTACACGTTGAGGTCTATGTAAATGACCTAATGCAATATATTGTGCTTTGCTAGGCAGTTTATCAGCTTCGACAACTAAGCCTCCTCCTATTTGTATTGGTCTCTCTGAATCTGATGTTTCTCCTCCTTCTACAAATATGTGGCTAGCAGCTATATTTATAGTATCATCTCTATATTTATCATTTATTTTAGCAAATATTTGTCCAACCCTGTGAGAATATGAAACTTGCATAGATTCAGTATCATTAACATCTTTAAAAACTTCTTTTAGTCTTTGTTCACTTGGGTATGGTAATAATCCAAAAACAGCTTTCTCTTCATTTACTTTTACTTCTATATATCCTCTGCCACTATCTATAATCTCATGGTTACCTAATTTCCCTGTTGAAGGTATATCCTCTAATGTACCCATTAATATTATTCCATGATCATACGCTAGAGCTTTTGAAGCAGATAATCTCTCGGGACTATCATGATTACCTGCAATAGCTATTACTATCCTCTTTCCTTCTTCAGAGATTTCTTTAACTGTATCATAAAATATCTTTTCCGCTCTAGCTGGAGGATTACTGTTATCATATATGTCTCCAGCTATTAGAACTACATCTATTTGCTTTTCTTTTATTAAATTGATTAAGGATTTTAATATTTTTTCTTGTTCATCTAATCTACTATATCCTTCAAGATATTTGCCTAAATGCCAATCAGAAGTATGCAGTATTTTCATATATTTCACCTCTGTTTTTTAATTATTCAATTTTAATAGCCCTATTTATATTAAATAAGTAAATATAACTCTCTTTAACCTTCATATTTCTTATTCTCTCTAGTGCTTCTTTATATAAATAAATTTGATTTTTATATCTCTGGGCTATTATATCTAAATTTTCACTTGTAACAAAGTCTGTTTTATAATCTATTAGCACAAATTCACCGTTTTCTTCAAAACAACAATCAATTATACCTTGTACATATAGCTCATCGCTACAATTATCTAAATCACCTATTATATTACTCGCAATTTTCTTCATTACAAAAGGTGTCTCTCTTAAAATATTGTCCGATTCTAACATTCTTTTTCCTAAAACACAATTAAAGAAATTATATATGATATTACTATCAACTACCTTTGCTTCTTCAGTAGTAATCATATTTTTGAACACCATATTATCTATTTGATTTTTAATACTCTCTTTATCACTAACCTTTGCTAGATTTATATGCTGCATAACATAATGCACTATCGTACCTTTTTGAGCACCTGTGAATTTGCATGTTTTGGATGCAAATCTAGGGATATTACTCAATGCTGGTATTTTGTGATTTATTAATTTTAAATCGTTAAAGGAAGCCTTAGTTGCTGCTGTAACGGATATCTTAGCAGGTATATACACCGCCTTTTCATGAGAATATGTCCAACTAAATCTCTTGTTGACAGCTTTATTAGCCTTACCTTCTACATAGTTGAAATTTATTAATTCATTCTTGACTGCGTCTTTAGATAAAACTTTCTTATCTTCACCAATTAAATCATTCAATGAAAGAATATTTATTGTCCATTTAGATACATCTTCTTCTACATATATTAATTTTTGAGCCAACTGCCTAATACTTTCTCCATCCTTGTGTTTTGATAAAGCTAACATTATCCAATCCAAATAACAATTACTATTTATTAAGTTAAACGGAGTTATATTTCTGCACCATTTAATACTAGATTTTTCTAGATTATCTACTGTTGCATACAATATCAGCTTATCTACTGCTCTTGTCAATGCTACGTAAAGTATTCTCATCTCCTCAGCTAAACTTTCTATTTTGATTTTTCTTTTTATTGCTGCCTGCGGAAGTGACATGTAGTATGTTCGTTTGTCTATATCAACATATTTAGGTCCAATACCTAAATCCTTGTGAAGTAATATCTCTTCTCTAGTATCCATTAAGTTAAACTTCTTACCTAACCCAGCACATATAACAACAGGAAATTCCAGTCCTTTACTCTTGTGTATACTCATTATTCTAACTACATTCTCATTTTCACCTAATGTCTTTGCTGGGCTCATATCGCTTCCACTTTTTCTCATTTTGTCTATAAATCTAATAAAATTAAAAAGTCCTTTTATTGATGATTTTTCAAATTGATTTGCTCTAGAAACTAATATCCTAAGATTAGCTTGTTTTTGAGCACCGTTCTTCATAGCTCCAACATAATAATAATAGCCTGTCTCTATCAATATGTCCCAAATAAATTCATCTAGCTTCATATATCTTACTTTACCCGACCACTCATCTATTTTCTTAATAAACTCATGGATTTTAAATGTAAGTTCTTCATCACCTTCATAATTAACAATGGAATCATAAAAATTATTTTCTGGATGGTTAATTCTTATTTTTATTAATTCGTCAATATCAAATCCGCCTATAGCTGATCTCATAACACTAACTAACGCCAAATCATCTCTTTTATTATCTATAAGGCTTAATAGATTTAATATTAACTTTATTTCTATAGTCTCAAAATACCCTAAATTATCGTCAGCATAAACAGGTATACCCTCTTCAATAAATCTTTCTACAAACAGCTGTGAAGTATTCCTGGTTGCTCTTAATAAGACTACAATATCTTTGTATTCTATTTCTTTATAACACTTATCCTTTGGTCTATAAGTTTTACTGCCTATAAGCTCTTTTATTTTCTTGGCAACTGCTTTAGCTTCTATCTCCATATTTTTTAATTCTGTCAATTCTAATTCATCATTATCATCTATTTTAATCTCTGTTTTAGGTATTATATTGATTTCGATAGAACTGTCTTCGATAGGTTCAAAACTCATCCCGCTATTTAAGTACGCCTCTGTTGTATAATCTATTTCACCAATTTCTTTGTACATTATATTTTTAAATATATAGTTAACCCCATTTAATATATCCTCTCTGCTTCTAAAATTCTTAGAGAGTATTATTCGTTTATTTACATCTGAAACATCTTTATAACTATTATATTTTTCTATAAATAGTGATGGATCTGCCATCCTAAACCTATAAATACTTTGTTTGACATCACCTACTAAAAATAGATTGTCTTCTCTTTTTATTCTATTTATTATAGTCTCCTGCACTATATTACTATCTTGATATTCATCTACAAATATATAGTCATACTTATCTCTAATTGAGCTTCTTACATCTTCGTTTTCAAGTACCTTCAAAGCATAATGCTCCAAATCATTAAAATCTAATATATTTTTTTCTAGTTTTCTTTCGCTAAATTTATCACTAAAGCTTTTAATGATGTAATTAATATGCTTCACTAAGGGATATAAACTATTTAATTCTTGTACTTGCTTTGATATTCCTTTTCTTAATATACTTTCTTTTAGCTTTGCAAAGACTTTTTTCTTAAAAATATCTCTTAATTCTTTAACTTCTTCTTTTTTTATTTCATCAATTTCATCTTTTCTACTGCCACGAATAGCTTTGAATTTACTAAATTTAACATTGTCAATAATATCAAAAAAATCTTCAATGCTCACGTCAATACTATTTCTTAAATCTTCTAATATAGCTAAATCATCACATATAGCCCCTTCATATTCGCTAGGACCGTCTGCACATCTACATGTTTGTAGAGCTTCTAATAATAAATCCCCAGCACCATCTAAATCTATTAGTATACTTTCTTTTATACATTTAACCCAGATATTGTCTTCAAATTCATCTTCTTTTATGCTAAAAAATTCTACTACACTTTCTAACCACTGCTCAGGATACGGCTTACTTTGAATAAAGCTAAATATTTTTAGTATTATTCCTTGAAGTTTAATATCGTTTTTTGGACTTCCATACCCCTCAACTAATTTAATAAAATTTTCTTTTTCATTTTGATATTCTTGCTCAAAGACTTCATCCAAGACCTCTTGGATTAAAATACTTCTCTCAGTAACATCAGCTACTCTAAAGCTATGATCTAGCCCTACAACATGAAAGTTTTTCCTAATTATATCTGTACAAAACGAGTGTAAAGTTGTGATGCTCGCTTTATTTAAAAGTGTTAGCTGTCTTTTTAAGTGATCTTTGTGCTTTGTATCTTCTTCTATTTTTTTAGATATAGCTTCTAATATTCTATCTCTCATTTCTCCAGCTGCTGCTTTAGTAAAAGTTACAATTAACAGCTTGTCTATATCTAATAAGTCTTCTGTAATAAGTCTTATTATTCTTTCAACTAATACCGCTGTTTTTCCTGAGCCAGCAGCAGCTGAAACTAGTAAGTTGTGCTTTCTATCTTTTATTGCTTGTAATTGATCAGTTGTCCAATTAGGCATTAGTTTCACTCCCTTTAGCTGAAAGTCTTTCAATTACATCATTATTTGAAAGTTTACAAATTTTATTGTATTTATTTTCACCCATTGATACATCAAATCTGCATATTGATTTGTATTCGCAGTAATCACACGCAGTTTGCTCACTAATTTTAGTTGGATAAATATCTATATTTCCTGATAATATACTCTTCGCTGAATCCTTTATCAAGTTTCGAACATGCTCTAACAATGCATCTAGTTCATCTTTTGATATAACTGAAGATGCCTTTGATACTTCACCTGATTTTGTTACTGCGGCAGGTATTATTGACGACCTTTTTTCTATTTCTATATCTTTGTCCAAAGCTTTTATAATTTTAATATCGTTTAGAATAAGTCCTTTCATCTTTAAAGCCTTTAGTATTTCTTTTTCTATTTTTTCATTATCTAATTCATCAGTATTTATAAGCGGATCATGAAGTCTAAAATAGAAAATACCTCCAGGTTTAAGTTCGCTTTCTGTGAATAAATGCTTATTTTGAAGTACCGCATCTAAATACACCATGAGTTGTAATTGTAAGCCATGATAAACATCTGACAGTGTGAAATCTTTCGTTCCTGATTTGTAATCAATAATTTTTATAAAGTCTTCATCATCATCACTATGCAAAATATCTAATCTGTCTATTCTACCTTCCAACTTTATAATGTCTCCATTATCTAGCTCAATAAGTATAGGTGGTGCTTTGAAGCTATCTGTTTCTCCAAAACTAAATTCAAATTCTTTCGGTATAAATTCTCCTTGTTTCAAATGCTCTATCATTGCCCATACTGATCTTTTAGTAATTCTTTTTAGGCTTTTTATCATGTATTTATATTTATATGAACTAAAAAATATTTTATTGCCAAAGTCTTCTACTACATTATCAACAATTCCATCTACCATAGAATTACTTCTCTCTCTATCTATACTAACCCAATCTATACCATTATTCTGTACATTATTAGAAAAGACCTCTATTGAATCGTGAAACAATTTTCCCATATCTGGAGTATCTATTTTATACTCTTTTCTTTTATATGGTTTTAGCCCATATTTTACAAAATGAGCAAATGGACAGTTAATGTATTTTTCAAATCTTGAAATACTCGATATTAAAGGTGTACTATATAAGGTTTTAGCAAAATCATAACCTATCTCATGCTGTTTATTTGAATAAAATAAACCATCAACAACACAATTTAATTTATCTTTCCAAGCAATGTTATTGTAGTACCATCCATATACATCCCACCAAGACTGGCTTATCTCTCTACCGTCAACATACCTTCTTAAAGTCTCTACCATATACTTAAACGTTGATTTAGGAGTAGTAATTTGCCTATTAATCAATGAAACCTTATCATCTGAAATATCGCTTTTTATCATGATATTAGGAAATATATTTTTTAATCTATTTATAAATATTGATGGTCTTACCGCTTTACCTTCAATATCGGCTAAAACATAACTAAACCATACAAATTCTTTAGGCTTTGATAACATAGAATACACTAACAAATTTTCTTCATACGCTTTTGATAAACAATCAGACATAAAAGGCATACCTATGTCTTTTAATGTTTGTTTTTCTTCATCTGATATCAAGCCACTATCACCTGTTATAGAAGGCAATAAACCATCGTTCACTCCAACTACAAACAAAGCCTTTATATCATGACTTTTGGATCTATCTATATTACCAACCATTACCTGATCAACAGTTGTAGGTATTAATCCTAATTTATATTCCATAAACCCAGTTTCTAAAAGATCAATATACTCTTTTAGAGTAACTTTTGTATCTCCTAAGATATCGACTATTTGCTGTAGTACCTCCATAACTATATTCCATATTTGAGTATTTTCATTTGCATATTCTAAATTACCACCTGTTTTTAGTTCTTCTATCCACTTATTTATTTTATCTTCAAGCTCCATAGCTTCAAAATATTCTACTAAATTTTTAGTTATGTTAATTACTGTATTTTTCTTATTAATTGATTCTTTTAGCTGTATTATTGGAGTTACAATTCTTGTTCTTATGTCATTTATTATATCTAAATCTTCTGATTTGTAACTAAAATCATTTAACCATTTATTACCTTTAATGCCGAATTCCAAGCAATAATTTTCTAAAAGCTCCCATTCATTTTTAGCTATACCGCATAATCCAGTTTTTATATAGCTAAAAACATCATCATATCTAAAACCTTTACTAATAATATTCAATAAAGAAACTATATATTTAACAATAGTATTACTTGTTATGTTTCTTTTTTCATCTATAAAACAAGGTATGTCATATTCCATAAAAACCTGTTTAATTAAAGAGCTATACTCCTGAATTGAACCTGTAACTAATATTATATCTCTGTATCTATAACCTTTTTTCCTTACCAAAGATATTATCCTTGAAGCAACATATTCTATTTCTACATAAGGATTAGAAACACTGTAAACTTCTATATCTTTAACTTCTTGTTGATATTTTTCATAAGGATAAGAAAAAAATTGTTTTTCTAAATGACATAAACTTTTTGAAGCTCTATACTGCATACCTTTTAAATCTATTTTAGTTTCTTTGAAATCATTGTTTTTAGCAATTTCTCTAAGTTTATTAAATGTTTTAAAGGTTGTACTAAATAAATCCGTATCATTTTTATTTTCATCTAAATCTAAAGTAAGACTGATATTTACCTTGTTTGATTTTTGAACAAGCTTTTCTATTATCCTATATTGCAAAGCTGTAAAACCATTGTATCCATCTAACCAAATTTCAGTATCTGCAAGCATATCAGACTCATCTATCTTATCTATAAAAATATTAAATTTATCTTCTTCATCACTATAATTATTAGACATATAATCCTGCAGCTGTGCGTAAATAAGTTTTATATCATGAAGTTTTTTAGTTAGTATATTGTCACTTTTATATTCACTTAGTTTTTGATCTAGTAATTCAGGTGTTATGTCATTACGTTTAAACTCACCTATCAAATCACATACACTCATCAGAAAACCTGATTGATTAGAAACTCTTTGATATACCTTAAGATTCTTTTGGTTCAAATCAAATAATCTTTTTAATATCATTACTTTACCAAGTTCATTTATTGTAGAAGTTCTTAAGCCACCTAAATCGCTTAGCACTTTATATACAAGTCGTTCAAAACTTAAAACCTCCACCATCATTATTCCCTCTAAGTTCATCTTTGATATTAAATCTATTTCAGCTTGTAATGTGAATTGTTCAGGGACTAATAATATTAATCTTTTTTTTCTATTCTCTTTTGAATTTTTCAATATTTCTTTATATATTAACGTTGTTTTTCCACTTCCAGCTCGTCCTACAATATATCTCAAATTCATATATTTTATTCACCTCTATTATGACCTATCTATTAATACATTTTATCATAGATTTATTTATAATTGAAACTCCTATTCATTAAATTTGGGTTCTCTGCTTAAAAGTAACGGTGTAATCAATTTATAATGATTACACCGCAAGATTATTATTTTAAATTTTCAGGATTTAAACACTTAAGCTCATCTACAACAAATAAACCATCTTTTCTAATAAGTACATCATCAAAGTATATTTCTCCACCACCATATTCAGGCGTTTGGATACATACTAAATCCCAATGTATATTGGATTTATTTCCATTTGGCGCATCTTCATATGAATTACCAGGAGTAAAGTGGAAACTTCCCATTATTTTCTCATCAAATAATATATCTTTCATAGGTTTTGTAATATAAGGATTAACTCCAATAGCAAATTCACCTATATATCTTGCCCCTTCATCAGTATCAAATACTTTATTAATTCTTTCGGTATCATTAGCTTCAGCTTTTATAATCTTTCCATCTTTAAACTCAAGTCTGATATTTTCATATGTTACTGATTGATATATAGCAGGACAATTATATGTTATGTATCCATTAACCGAATTTTTAACAGGTGCTGTAAATACTTCTCCATCTGGTATGTTATTTTTACCAGCACATTTAATTGCCTCAATATCTTTTATTGAAAATGTTAAGTCAGTACCTACACCTTTTACATGAACTTTATCAGTTTTTTTCATCCACTTTACTAAATTATCCATGGCAATTGACATTTTATTATAGTCAAGATTACAAACATTAAAATAAAAATCTTCAAAAGCTTCTAAACTTGTATTTGACAGCTGAGCCATAGAATTGTTTGGATAATTTAATGTCACCCATTTTTTATTGTTAGTTATTTCTTCAACTATACTTCTTCTATAATATTTACTGTATTCTTTCATCTTTTCACTTGGTACATCTGCTAAACAACTTACATTATCTTGAGCTTTTATAGATATAAACGCATCCAATTGCTCAACTAGTTTCATTTCTGATTCTTTCATTATTTCTAACTGTTCTTTACAGCAATTCATCACAATAGCTCTTCTCAAAGTATCATCTCTAACTACTATAAAAGGCATAGCTTTTAAAGCATATGTCTGATTGACTAACTCCTTAACTAAAGGAGTAGCACTATTTCCATATACTTCAATATAAACTTTTTCTCCTTCTTTGATCTTACAAGAATAATTTAATAAATTACTAGCTAATTGTTTTATTCTTATATCCATCAATACACTTCCTTTCATATCTTTTTATTACATTTGTTTCTAATAACCACATAAACCCAGATTATTCATAAAAAATTATGAGCAGAGAACTAAAATCTATGATTTTATGTGAGTCGCTTACTCCTATGAAGTAACTGAATAGGAGATTCATTAAATAAGATCCTTCTGTTTATAACAAGGTACAAGATATCCCTCACCTCTTTAGGTAGCGGATATCGATTATATTTAACAGGCGGTGCGCAATCTTGTGCCTTGTTGAAACGGTGTGTTGCAATTACTACGTAATTGCTTTCGTTGTTATAAGATATCCATTAAATTCTCGACATACCAACTCGGTATGCCTTCGAATTCACTGAAATCTTCTAATTCAGAATTATACAGCATATTATTTAACGTTATATGAAAAATCAGGGCTAATAACTTTTTAAATTCTAAGTTTAATTCTGGGAAACAGCTTACTACTCCAAAA
>NZ_LOHE01000118.1 GCF_001559865.1 Abyssisolibacter fermentans | reverse complement strand
AAGTCCAATATTAGATTTATTCGATAACAGTATAATAGAGTATGAATTATCATACAGAAATACTAATCAGCTTGTATTTAAAATGTTTGATAGAGCTGTAAAAAACAACCCCGATGCAAAGCCAATATTCCATAGTGACAGAGGTTTCTCGTACACTAATAGTGTCTTTAAAAGCAAAATTGATTTTGCAGAAATGACACAAAGCATGTCAAGAATTGGTAAATGTATAGATAATGGTCCAATGGAAGGTTTTTTTGGAATACTAAAATCTGAAATGTTCTATGGCAAGCAATTTGAATCTATGGATAAACTAATTCAAGATATTCATAAGTATATAAAATTCTATAACGAGGAAAGATTTCAAAAGCGATTAGGGTGTTTATCTCCAATTGAATATCGGACTCAGGCACAGTGTACATAAATAAAAACGGTGCTTCATACAGAAACACCGAAAAATATTAATATTCATTTTTATTAAATTAATTGTCTACTTGACATAGGTCAGTTCA
>NZ_LOHE01000117.1 GCF_001559865.1 Abyssisolibacter fermentans | reverse complement strand
TACGTTTGTACGCTTCGTATCCATGAAAAATTTAATGCCTTGTATTTTAAGCATTTACAAAATTTTTAGGCGAAGCACTGTTCAATTTTGAAAGTCTAATGACTTTCAATCGTACCTTGAAAACTACACAGAAATTACTCCAATATAAAACTTCTTTAAATAGAAGTCTTAAAGACGTAAGTTTTTAAGAAATACAACTCACCGGTTGTATAAAAATTAGAGTTTCTTTAATCAAATTAGAAAAAATAGGTCAAGTTACTAAGAGCATAGGGTGAATGCCTTGGCACCAAGAGCCGAAGAAGGACGGGATAAGCACCGAAATGTCTCGGGGAGTCGCAAGTAGACTTTGATCCGGGAATATCCGAATGGGGAAACCCACATGCATAAACTGCATGTATCAGTTACTGAATTCATAGGTAACTGAAGGCATACCAGGGGAACTGAAACATCTAAGTACCCTGAGGAAAAGAAAGAAAAATCGATTCCCTAAGTAGCGGCGAGCGAAAGGGGAATAGCCCAAACCTGTATTTCATTGAAATATGGGGGTTGTGGACTGACATATAGGTAGGGATATTGTAGTCGAAGAGGTCTGGAAAGATCCACCATAGAAGGTGATAGTCCTGTAGATGAAACAAGAATACCGCCTGTCAGTATCCAGAGTACCACGGGACACGTGAAACCCTGTGGGAAGCTGGGGGGACCACCCCCCAAGGCTAAATACTACTTGGTGACCGATAGAGAATAGTACCGTGAGGGAAAGGTGAAAAGAACCCCGGGAGGGGAGTGAAATAGAACCTGAAACCCTATGTTTACAAGCAGTGGAAGTACTATTTATGTACGACCGCGTACTTTTTGTAGAACGGGCCAGCGAGTTACGATATGCAGCGAGGTTAAGAGCTTCAGGCTTGGAGCCGTAGGGAAACCGAGTCTTAATAGGGCGAAATAGTTGTATGTCGTAGACCCGAAACCGGGTGACCTATCCATGAGCAGGATGAAGCGGAAGTAAAATTTCGTGGAGGTCCGAACCCATATCTGTTGAAAAAGGTTGGGATGACTTGTGGATAGCGGTGAAATTCCAATCGAACCCGGAGATAGCTGGTTCTCCTCGAAATAGCTTTAGGGCTAGCCTCGAGTTAGTGATGTGGAGGTAGAGCACTGAATAGTCTAGGGGCGTTTAACGTTACCAAAACTTATCAAACTCCGAATGCCATAATCATGATGCTCGGGAGTCAGACTGCGTGAGATAAGTTTCGTAGTCGAAAGGGAAACAGCCCAGACCATCAGCTAAGGTCCCAAAATATTGGTTAAGTGGTAAAGGATGTAGGACTACACAGACAACCAGGATGTTGGCTTAGAAGCAGCCATTCATTCAAAGAGTGCGTAATAGCTCACTGGTCGAGTGGTTCTGCGCCGAAAATTTCCGGGGCTCAAACCAATTACCGAAGCTATGGATTGTTGATTATATTTATATGGTTAGCAGTGGTAGAGGAGCATTCTGCACGGGTTGAAGTCGTACCGTAAGGAGCGGT
>NZ_LOHE01000116.1 GCF_001559865.1 Abyssisolibacter fermentans | reverse complement strand
TCCATTGGACCATTATCTATACATTTACCAATTCTTGACATGCTTTGTGTCATTTCTGCAAAATCAATTTTGCTTTTAAAGACACTATTAGTGTACGAGAAACCTCTGTCACTATGGAATATTGGCTTTGCATCGGGGTTGTTTTTTACAGCTCTATCAAACATTTTAAATACTAGCTGACTAGTGTTTCTTTATGGTAATTCATTCTCTATTATACTGTTATCGAATAAATCTAATATTGGACTTAGATACAGTTTTCTTGTGTCATTTGGTATTTTAAATTCTGTTACATCGGTAAGCCATTTTTGATTAGGCATATCAGAACTAAAATCTCTCGCTAAGATATTTTCCTTCACATAATCAGGTTTTACTCTTTTACGATTAACTTTTTTTCGTCTAATTCTTGCTGTTATTCCGAGATAATTCATGAGCCTATGAATGTATCCTTCTGAATAAGAAGTTTGGTTTAAACGATTTATAAACATGGTCATTCTACGGTAACCAAGTATACCATCATACATTGCATGATATTCAAGTATTAAAGCACATAGGACTTCATCTTGCTTTTCCTTTTCAGGTTGAGTTCGATTTTTATATTTGTAGTATGAACTTCTTGAAATCTTTAAAACTTTGCAAAGCATTTCTATCGAATATTCTTTTTCTTGATAAAAATCAACAGTAAGATATTCCGCTTCTTGTCTTACTTTCGTGAGCGAAGCTTCTTTTCCAATTCTTCTTTTTTTTTAAGGATTTCAACTGTTAATTCCGCATGCTCTCGAAGTTTTCTTTCTTTCTCTAATTCTAACTTAAGTTTCTCTATTTCACTTAAAGAGTTTTCATCAACTATAGATTTGGTTTTTGGTCCACGTTTTTTATGCTCTAGCCCTTTAACACTATCCTTCTTGTATTTTTGTACCCATTGATAAACAAGAGCGTATTTAATCTGATATTTATCAGCAGCACCT
>NZ_LOHE01000115.1 GCF_001559865.1 Abyssisolibacter fermentans | reverse complement strand
TGCTGTAAGTTTCTGAATTAGGAGATATCAGTGAATTCGAAGGCATACCAAATTGGAATATTAGCCATTTAATGGATATGTTCAAATTAGAAGGATGCAGTAGAGTATTTAATATGAATAATCTAGGATTTGTAGGAGGAAGATTTATGGCGAATGCAGAAGGTGTTAAAGAACATAGAAAAAAAAGATTAAAAAGAATAAGATTGGGTTTATTTTTTATTATAATGGCACTAATTTTATTTGGAGTAAAAAATTATTATGATTATTTGATGGAACCAGTAGCTAGTGAAAATATAAAAAGAATTGAGATTGAGATACCTAGTGGCAGTACAACAAAAACTATTGCAGGTATTTTAAAAAAAAATGATTTAATTAAAAATAGAGAATTTTTTGTTTTGATATCTAAAATAAACAAGAATGATGGTCATTTTAAAGCTGGAAAGTATTCATTAAATAATGGAATGGCACTTAAAGAGATAATAGATTCTCTTATAAAAGGTGGTGCTAGTAGCAGGGAAACAGTTAGTATAACTATTCCTGAAGGATATGAAATAAAACAAATAGCAGAAAAGCTTAGTGAACTAGAAAATTTTAATAAAGAAAATTTTATAAGACTTGTTTCTAGTGATGATAATTATAGAGATGAGTATGAGTTTTTAAAACAAGTTCCCAAAGGATTGGGTCTGGAAGGTTATTTGTTTCCTAACACATACGAGATATATGTAGATTCAACAGAAGATGATATAATAAGAAAGATGCTTGATGAGTTTAACAAAATATATATAAAGTATATAAAAGGACAAGAATTATATAAAGATTTTACTTTAAATGACCTAATTGCTATGGCTTCTATAATTGAAAGAGAAACAAGGTTAGATGAAGAAAGAGCTGTAGTTTCAAGTGTATTTTATAATAGATTAGAAATTGACATGAAATTAGGCTCATGTGCAACTGTACAATATGTTTTAGGTGAAAGAAAATCACATCTTAGCATAGCAGATACAAAAATAGAATCACCATATAATACTTATATCAATAAAGGATTACCTATAGGACCTATTGCTTCACCGGGGTTAAAATCTATACAAGCTGCTTTAAATCCTGATGATACTGATTATTTATATTTTGTATTAACAGATTACGATAAAGGTAAGCATACCTTTACAGATAACTATAATGAATTTTTAAGGGCTAAAAATGCTGCTAAAAACCAGTAGATAAATAATGAAACTCCTACTCAGTTCCATCCTAGGAGTAAGCGATTCACATCAAATCGAAGATTTGAGTTCACTGCTTAATGAAACTCCTACTTAGTTCCTTTTTAGGAATAAGTGATTTACATCTAATCATAGATTTGAGTTTCTTGCTTAAAATCGGTGATTTTGTACTATGGAAAATAATACGTGGCAAGTCTACGTATTATATTTATGTATATTATAGATAATAAGCTTGGAGGAATAACTATGGAAAATATCAACAGACAATACATAGTAGATTATATACAAGAAGTAATTCCCAAAAACAATAAATTACTTCAAAAGCTAGAATCCTATGCAAAAGATAATAACGTACCTATAATACATCCTGAGGTTGCTCAGCTGTTAAAGGTTATTATGAATATCAAGAAACCAAAAAAAATATTAGAAATAGGAACTGCAATAGGTTATTCAGCTCTATTAATGGCATATTATATGAAAGATGATGGTAAAATAATAACAATTGAAAGAAGAAAAGAAATGATAGATATAGCTTTAAATAATATTAAAGAGAATGGTTTTAGTGACAAAATCACTATAAAAAATGGTGAGGCACATGAAATTTTGCCTCAAATCAATGAAAAATTTGATTTAATATTTATTGATGCTGCTAAAAGTAAATATATGGAGTTTTTGTCTTGTTGCTTAAATTGTCTATCAAAGGATGGTATTATTGTTTCTGATAATGTTTTATATAAAGGAATGATAGCTAATGATGATCTAGTTCCCAGAAGACAAAGAACTATTGTACGTAAAATGAGAGCTTATCTAGATTATATTTGCAATGATGAAAAGTTTGAATCAAGTATTATACCAATAGGTGATGGAGTAGCAATAACTACTTTGAAGGAGGAAAATAACTATGAATAAGGTTGAATTATTAGCACCAGCTGGTAATTTAGATAAATTAAAAATGGCATTAATATATGGAGCTGATGCAGTTTATCTTGGAGGTCAAGCTTTTGGATTAAGGGCACAGGCCAAAAACTTTGATATAGATCAGATGAAAGAGGGAGTAGATTTTGCTCACAAAAGAAATAAGAAGGTATACGTAACTTTAAACATAATTCCACATAATGAGGATTTAGTAAATCTACCAGAATATTTAAAACAGCTTGATGAAATAAATGTAGACGCGGTTATAGTATCTGATCCAGGTGTTATAGAGATAATTAAACAAACAACACCAAATATGGAGATACATTTAAGTACTCAAGCGAATGCTACTAATTATGCAGCAGCTAATTTTTGGTATAATCAAGGTGTAAAGAGAGTTATAGTTGCAAGAGAACTTTCTTTAGAAGAAATCAAATGCATGAATGAGAAAACTCCTGAAAATTTAGATATTGAAGCTTTTATACATGGAGCTATGTGTATTTCATATTCTGGAAGATGCTTATTAAGTAATTATATGACCCATAGAGATGCTAATAGGGGTGAATGTGCTCAGGCTTGTAGATGGAAATATAACTTAGTTGAAGAGCAAAGACCAAATGAATATTATCCAGTATATGAGGATGAAAGAGGAACATATATATTCAATTCAAAGGATTTATGTATGATAGACAGTATACCACAGATGATTGAAAGTGGAGTAACTAGCTTAAAGATAGAAGGAAGAATGAAGAGTGTATACTATGTTGCTGCTGTAGTAAGAGCATATAGGATGGTAATAGACGAGTACTATAGAGATAAAGATAATTATAAATTTAACGATAAATGGCTTAATGAGCTTAAAAAAGTTAGTCATAGAGATTTCACAAAAGGTTTCTTTTTTGGAAAACCAACAGGAGAAGATCAGTTGTATACTTCTAGCTCATATATAAGAAATTATGATTTTGTTGGCTTGGTATTAGACTACGACGAAGAAACAAATATTGCTACAGTAGAGCAGAGAAATCGTGTAATAGTTGGAGATAAAGTAGAGATATTTGGACCAAATAAAGAATGTTTTACTCAAAAGATAGAAAAACTTTGGAATAAGAATGATAAAGAAATAGATTCAGCTCCTCATGCTCAGCAAATATATAAGCTTAGAGTAGCTAAACCTGTTTGTAAATACGATATTATCAGAAAACCAAGGGAGGAGTAAGAATGAACAGACCTATATTAATTGGGATTACAGGTGGTACAGGCTCAGGTAAAAGTACTGTAGCAAAATCTATTTTTAAGTCACTACCTAAAAAAAATATTTTAATAATTGAACAGGACTCATACTATAAAGAACAAAGTGATTTATCTCTTGAAGAAAGAAAAAAAACTAATTATGATCATCCTTTTGCATTTGATAATGATTTATTAATAAAACATCTTAAAGATTTATTAAATGGTAAAATCATACAAAAACCGATATATGATTTTGCTATACATAATAGAAAAAAAGAAACGATAACAGTTGAGCCTAGAGATATAATTATACTAGAAGGTATTCTTATTCTTGAAAATAAAGATTTAAGGGATTTATTAGATATAAAGATATTTGTAGACACTGATTCAGATGTAAGAATAATAAGAAGAATTATTAGAGATATTAATCAAAGAGGAAGAAACTTAAATTCAGTGATAGATCAATATTTAACAACAGTAAGACCAGCTCACATGCAGTTTATAGAACCTAGTAAAAAGTATGCTGACATTATTATCCCTGAAGGAGGATATAATAAAGTGGCAGTGGATTTAATGGTAACAAAGATTAAATCTATAATTGAAAATAAAGATAATAATTTATAAGATCAATTATATCTTCAAAACATATTGTCAATAATAATAGAAGTTGTTATATGTTTTGGGGGTGTTTTTATGAAGAGAGATAAAAGAAAAACAACTAGTAGATTTACTATATTTAATATTTTCGTATGTTTATCTTTCATGCTGCTTACAATTAGATTAGGTTACATTCAAATAGTAAAAGGTTCATCATATAAAGAGCAAGCAGAGAGACAAAGAGTGAACGAGATTGCATTAGAACCATTACGCGGAATAATATATGATAGAAATAAGATTCCTTTAACTAATTGTGAAAAAGAAGATATATGTATTGTTATAAAGGAAATATTGTCAAAAGATAAAAATGTATATAATTATATAAAAGATGTCTGCGAGCTTTCTAATGGTGAACTAGAAGATATTATTAATAGAAAAAATAGTAATATCATAAAAATACCTATAAAAAAAGAAACTAAATTAAAAAAACCTAACAGTATAATATTATCACAAGAAGTAATAAGGTATGACCCAAATAATCTGCTAGCACATGTAATAGGGTATGTTAGAAAAAGTGACAATATAGGAGTATCAGGACTTGAACAAGCTCAGAATGATTTATTGACTGCAAATGAGAGTTATCAATCAATAAAGTTCATTGTAGATGGCAAAAAAAAAATGATACCAGGTTTAGGTTATCAAAAGGTTGATAAAACAATAGGAAAAATAACAAATTCAATACAGCTAACTATAGATAAGTCAATCCAACAAGTTGTAGAAAAAATAATGGATGAGAAACAAATGGATGGAGCTATAATAGTTGCAGATGTAGATAGTGGAGATATATTAGCCATGGCTAGCAGACCTAATTTTGATCAAGCAAATGTAAGATCAAAATCTAGCAATGCTTCAATGGCTTTCTTTAATAAATGTATAAGAGTAGGATATCCGCCAGCATCATTATTTAAAACTGTAGTTTTGTTAGCTGCTTTAGAAAATGATATGGTATCATTTGATGAAATTTTCACTTGTGATGGAGTACAGAAAATAGGAAATACTGAGATAAAATGTCATACGCATAAAGATGGTGGTCATGGTGAAATAAATATTGAAGAAGCTTTTTATGATTCATGTAACTGTGCTTTTATACAGCTGGGACAAAGATTAGGTGGTAAATTAATAATAGATACAGCTATTAAACTTGGCTTTGGGCATAAGGTAAATATAGGTTTATCCGCGGAAGAGATAGAAGGAATTCTTCCAAAGAATAATGAATTATTAGGTCCTGCAATAGGTAATATTTCTATAGGGCAAGGGAAAATTGAGGTTACACCTTTACAGATTACAAATATGATGTTAACTATAGCTAATAATGGCTTGCAAAAGGATATGTCATTGCTAAAAGCATTAGTTTTAGAAGATGGATCTGTAGTAAAGCATATTCCAAGAGAAGAAGATAAAAGAATATTTGATGAAGAGTATGCTTTAATAATAAAAGATTTGATGAAAAAAGTGATAACAGATGGAACTGCCAAAGAATACATAAGCTTAAATGCAGGAGGGAAAACAGGTACAGCTCAAGCTCAATCAAATGGAAAAAAAATAAACCATGCGTGGTTTTCAGGTTTCTATGATTTTGAGAATCCAAAGTATGTAGTGACAGTTTTATTTGAGAATAGAACTTCAGGAGGTAAATACGCTGGAACAGTTTTCCAAGAGGTTATTAAAGCTATAGAAGCAATTGAAAGGTAGAAGATAGTTGTAAAACAAAAATTTGAATACTGTGGATGCTTTAAATTGTTTAGCTCATAAGTTTTGGGCGAGGGGACCCATCTCATAATCTTTGACGGCTGGGCAAGAGCCCGTTTTGAAATGAATAAGAAGCTTACTACTCACTGCGTTCCTAGCAGTAAGTGATTCACTCAAAATCGTAGATTTTGGTTCTCTACTTAAGAGAGATGAAGAAACGAACTCTTGAAGTCACGCTTTCAAAGAAACATGAGATGATTCCCTAGCAACTATATTGGTATTTCTTACAGCTGTTTTATGGAAACTAAGTTACTTCATAGTATGTAAATATTGAATTTATGCATAGTGTAGAGTTTTGCAATTAACTAATTGAAATGTAGATGAAGGGGGTTTTATTATAAATATCAAGAAAATTATAGTTCATATATTAGACACTAATACAGGTATACCAGTTTTGTCTGATAGTGAACTAGTATTAGATGATGACATAATAGAGTTTGTTTTAACTCATGTTGAAAAGATAATGAGCGATTCAGATTTAAGGAGTGCTTCTTTAACTGAAGAAAGTTGTGACATTATAGATTGGTGCTTGAAATTAAAAGACAACAATGAAATGTTTATAGATATAACTAATGATATTGCAAGAGAGCTATATCAATTAATGTTAAAACATGTTGATATTCCAGCAGGGGATATTATTTTTGTGTTACTAGAAGAGGATGAGCAGCAATATCTATGCTTACTAAAGCTTACATATAGTGATTCATATATACATTATGTACAGCAAAATGGTGACAAAAATATAAATACAATAATAAAACAAAAAACAGCATTACCAAACATAAATCAGAAGATAAATGAAGCATTTATAATAAACTTAAATAATATGGAAATAAAAATAAGAGAAAAAGAATTTGAAATAGATGGTGTTAAAGAAAATTACATGTCAAAATATTTTTTGAAGTGTGAAACAGTTCTTTCAGACAAAGAAAAGATAGCTTTACTTAATAAGACATCTAAAAAGTTCGTAAAAAAATATTACGATGATGATGTTTCGAAGATTATGGAAGTTAAGAAAATAGTTGTAGAAAACATAGATGATGAAGACAACGTGAATATAGAAAAAGTTGCAATGAAGATTTTCAAAGGAGACGAAGAATTAAAACAAAGTTATATAACAGAGCTTGAAAATAAAGGTTTAAAGGAAGATAATATAGTAATAGACGAAGAAAAGAAAGAAAAAGTGTTTGGAAAGCAAAAGATAGTTACAGATACAGGAGTAGAGATTAAATTACCTTATGATTATATTAATAATACTGATAAAATAGAATTTATAAATAACGTAGATGGGACAATCTCTATTTTGATAAAAGATGTAAATAAATTATCAGGTAAGTAGTAAAATTCAATTTATATGAATTAATGTAGTAAAAAATGACCAAGTTATATTTATTAAATAACTCAAGTACATGCACATTTTCCATCAAACTCACATATCTATAGTATGTGGGTATATGATGGAGGTGTGCGTTTTATGTTGTGCTTCATTATAAATTTTATTCAATTATTGAAACCATATTTATTTTTTGTAGGTTATATTTCAAATGCAAATTCATTTCCAGAACCATTGTCAAAAGAAGAAGAAGAAAAGTATATAATTTTACTTGAACAAGGGAATGAAGAAGCTAAGAATATATTAATACAAAGAAATTTAAGATTAGTAGCACATATTGTAAAAAAATACGGTAACACCAATAGAGAAACAGATGATTTGATATCTATAGGAACAATAGGTTTAATAAAAGCAATATCCACCTTCGATAGAACAAAAGGAAGCAGACTTGCAACATATGCAGCAAGATGTATAGACAACGAGATATTAATGACTATAAGAGCAGACAAAAAAATTAAGTCAGAAGTATCATTACATGACCCGATTGGAGTAGATAAAGAAGGCAATGAGATATCATTAATAGATATATTAGGTTCAGAAGTAGATGAAGTAGTAGATAAAGTTCATTTACAAATACAAATAAAAAAGCTGTATAAAAAAATGAGCAAAGTACTTAGAGGAAGGGAAAAGACGATTATAGAACTAAGATATGGTTTGACAAATGTAGGAGACAAAACACAAAGAGAGATAGCTAAAAATTTAGGTATATCAAGGTCGTATGTATCTAGGATCGAGAAGAAGGCAATAGAGAAATTGAATAAAGCGTTGACGCAATCGGATTAGATGTGAATGCATGATTTCCAAGGTTATTGGGGGTTGTGCATTTGTTTTTATTAAGAGAATATGTAATAAAAATTATCTATTTATTATAAAAGGTTTATAGAAATTGCAATAGATATTACAAAAAATAACAAACTTAAGATACATAATAATACTATTTAATTACTGAAAAAACAATAATATAACAAAATATACATAATAATAGTTTAAAAATAAACAAATGTAATATATAATAATTAACGGATAATAAAACAAAAAAATTAAATAAATTATAAAAAATACAAAATATATAGATATATGTAGAACCAAGAACTAAGAACATAGTTAATTATAGAGAAGATTATTTCTGTATGAACAGGTATTTCAAAATAATATTCAAATCTTATAAAAAGTTAGATAATGTTAAATTCATATCAAGGAGAATATTTTGAAAAAACAAATATACTTATATTAATTTTTATTAGTAGTATTCTTTTCATATTACAAATTCCAAGAGTTATTCTTCATCTGATAATTCTAGAGAAATAAATTGTTTAGCAAATAGTGAAACAGTTAAAATAGAAGATTTTATAATAAAATAGATGGATAAAGGCAGGAGTGACAAATGATGGTAAATGTATACCGTTTTAATAATTATTTATGTTGATAGACAGCATTGACTGATTGCTCAGCAATAAACAAGTAATGTATAAACAAAGATAAGTTTGCGTGCTTTTTAGTTACACTTATTTGTGCTTGAAAAGTCAATTTACACATATAATTATGAAGTCACTCCAACAATTTGTGCAACCCAATTAATTCCATTAGTAGGTAACTGTTATCCCTATGGCTATAGAATAATAAAAAAACGCTCGAAGCAATTATTTCATTGTTTTTTATGCCTTGAACAAAGCGAAAGGAAGGATTATAATTATGAAAGAATTGGATTTGGAATATAAGATAACTGGAAAAGGAGAGCAAATACTCGTTATAGAATCAGGTATAGGTGGGGCATTTTACGATTGGTATGCTTTGATTAATGATATTAAGGAGTATTTTACTATAATTTTGTATAATAGAGCTGGCTATGGGAATAGCAAAGTTTTAAATCAATCTAGAACTACTAAAAATATTGCTAAAGAACTCAACTGGCTCTTAGATAACATAGGAATTAAGGATAAGTTTATTCTGATGGGACATTCATTTGGTGGGTTGTGTGTACAACAATATGTAAAAATGTATCCTAACAAAATAAAAGGGGTAGTTCTAGTAGATTCAACTTCGTATAACTTTAAACAATTATACAATCTTAATATACCAGTAATGAATTCTCTAATAAGTATTGATAAAATGGTAGAAGGTAATATTAATAGTTCAAAAAAATCAAAGAAAGAACTTAAAAATCAATGTAAAAACATTATATCAGGATATAAAAAGATACTATCTGAAAATGAAATCGTAGATTGTGAAGAATTTTTAAGTAACCCTTTACTTTATAAAACAATGGCTGATGAATTTGAAAATTGGGAAAAAAGCAGTAAAAGCATAAAGGAAATGGGTGAGTTTCCTGATATTCCACTAAAAATAATAGCAAGGGATAATAAAGTAGCAGAAAAATATTGGATTAATCTAAATATTCCAATTGAGGAGGCTATTTTATATGAGAACAAGTGGCGTGAGTTGCAAGTAGAACTATCAAAGTTATGCAGCAAAGGTGAATTAATAATTGCAGAAAATAGTGATCATGAAGTATATTTAGATAGACCTGACAGTTTAGTTCATTGCCTAAAATCATTAATTTAGATTAATTTTAAAAAGAGAATATAATTAAATTTGTGCTTTTATAGAATGATTATATTTCTAAATCTGACAAGAAATAAATAATAAAGGGTTTTTCAATTTTATATTAAAAGAGCTTATAACAGCTCTTTTAATATAAAAATATTTTGGGGATTATATTTAGTATATAAAATTCTAGTAAATATTATTTGTAAAAACGCTATATATGTTATTAATAGTAAAATTATTTGCATGGAAGGAGATTAGATATGAGAAAAAAGTTATAATTACAATAATAATAATTTTAATATCCTGTATAGCTATGGGAAAATATATTAATCAAAAAAATAAAATAGAGATGTATAAATCGAGGACCTTAGAAAATTATGGTATATTATTAAATAATTCTTTAAACGATTTCAAATATAATTATAGTAATTACGATGCAAATGACAAAATACATTTTTTAACTAGACTTAAATCAATATTCTATGTTCCAAAATATTCAGCATTATATAAGCAGCTTTCTAATGAAATTGAATCTCGCTCATTAATTCATCTTATTACTTATGTGAATTATAATATACGAACATATATAAACCATCAAATATCAAATCCGCAAACAGTCAATTTTAATTTCGATAAACACAAAGAATTTTTTGTTAATTGGATGAGTTTATTGAATACATACAATAATTATAATATTACTGGTAAGAAAAATATTGATTTGATAAAAGAAACTTATTTAAACATGAAAGAATATAAGGAAAAATCAGATGACATAGTATCTAGTTTTACAATACCTGATAAAGATTAATATCATTTGCAATTTAAAAATCAATTCGTAATATATAATATATAGGAGTTGACTAAATGAAAAAAATTGGAATTATAATTATATGCTTATTAATAGTAGTTATTTTTATAACAAAATATAACGAAAATAAAGAAATGTTAGAAAAATATAAAGAGAATATATTAACATATCATTATAATGAATCAGCTAATTCGGTTGTCATCTTAAATGCACATTACAAACATTTTGATAAAAATGAAAAATTACATTTCATTTATAAATTAGAAAATCAATTTAATTCTTTAACTTATGATTATGAAACACTAAAAATGGATACAGACCTTCCTCAAACTGAAATAGAAAATATTATAACTAAAAGTAAAGAATTATCACTATATTGCAAGACTTCAAAAAAGCTTTCAAATGAAAAGAAAGAAGAAATTTATGTTTTTTTAAGTGAAATTAAAGATTTTAACGAACAACTAATTAAAAAAGTGAAATAACAAACAAAAAACATTCTCTGGTTCATTGACATATATATTTATGTTAATATTCCTCTTAGTTCAAGGATTTTATTCTTGGACTATTTTTTTGTAGGTATAGTGTGGTCAGTCCCCAGCACATCATTTAATTCTTAGAAATATTCCTTCAAGTTATACTGTATGTTGTTAAAGTAATGATTTTATAATTCTACAAACATACAATATAATAAGTCATAATAATTAGAAAGGAGTAGCCACGATTAAGAAAGTATTAGTTGTTCTTGTAATGCTTATATTAATTGTCCTATTTTTAGTATTTAAACCTACTACATTTACTTACATAATAGATAATCAAATAGATGTAAACAACTATGAAAAATTAACAGCAATCTTACATGGACCTGAATCAACAATGTATAGTAATAAACTAGAGATTACAGACAAACAGACTATAAATGATTTATTTACATACTTTAATAAATTGAAGTTATGCCGTAGTTTTGCAAAAGAGTTCGATACAACAAATACAAAAACTTATATCTTGGTTTTTTACAGAAAAGACAATACTACAATTATTATAAGCACTTATGGGAAAAAATATATATCTATAGGTAGTTATAGATATAACAAATGGGTGATGTTGTAGGATGAGAATAGTGGAGAGAATGAATTAAAACTTTTATTATAATGTATAAATATAACTCGTATGCTATAATAAAGAAATAATGAATTATAAATAAATTCATTATTGACATAAAATATTATGCTTTAATAGAACTTAATGAGAATATTCGTAATGGTTATAAATATAACATATCAATTATAGGCAAAGAGAATATAAAAAAACTGGGTATTACAGATAATCAATATTTATGGTTAATGGTAAAAATTGCAATGTTCAAGGTACTATAAATTATGAAATTATATTGACATGATTAAGTAGAACTTCACTACTTGGGTATTAGTATAAAATTTATATTATTGAGGTTGTATATAATGAAAAAGATATTTATTTTTCTGATTATAATTATATGTATTGTATTAGGTATGTTAAAATACAATGAAATGAAAACCCCTAATGTTGTTAGTTTTAAAGAATTTTATCCAAAAGATGTATCAAACATTACAAAAATCGAAATATGTAATGGAAGTACTGGAGAAGATAGATTTATTACTGAAAAAGAACAAATAGTTAAATTCATAGAATTTTATAGTCAATTGAAATTTGAAAAAATGAAAGAACAAAGTGATTCTGTTGGATGGAGCTATAGTATTACTTTTTTTGAAAACAATGAAGAAATATTTTCAGCAGTCTTAATAGGCGATAGAATATTTTCTATAGACCATATAAGATATGCAGTTGATAGTGATTCAGTATATGAAATAATAGAAAACTTTTTTAATAATATTCAATAGCTTTTATTGGAGTTTATTATTAATAGCTTTAGATAGCTTATAGTAAAGTGTTCTATTAGCATTGTTGATATATTAGGGCCTCATTAAGAGGTCCTAATAATTTAGCTTATTTAGTATATTTATTTTTATATTACATTTATTTTGCTATGGCGAAAAGCTATATAAATAAATTATAAACTATTAAAGAAACTTGTAGGTTATAGATGAAAATAAGAAAAGTATTTTATGATGATTATTGGGGAACTAGTGATGTTAATGTATATACATAAAAATTAATAGAGCCATTACATACTCAGCGGTGGTAGATATTAGGTGTAAATAATCGGTAATTATTACCATATAAAATATTAAAATAAATAAAAATTCTGAGTATATTTAATGATATAACCACTGAATGGATTGAAGACCCTAAAAAATTATTTAGGTATTATTCAGTTTATTATTTTATTGAAAGGATTGAGGGTGAAGTAATAGTAATCCAATCAAAAATATACAACTTAAAAGTAGGAATAAAAGCAGTGCAGGAAATAGTATCTGCATCAAATATTATAATGCTACAAAAGCAATAGTTACAAATAGTTTTTTTACTAAGAATACTGTAGAGTTAGATAGAGTTAATGGGGTTAAGTTGTGGGATAGTATAAATGTCAAGTTAAAAAT
>NZ_LOHE01000114.1 GCF_001559865.1 Abyssisolibacter fermentans | reverse complement strand
CCATTTGGTAATGAATAATCATCATGTAATAACTTCATACTCACAAAGGCTTACCCTAAAGAACTTAAACCATTAATTCCTTTAGAAGCTACATGACATTTTTTGACCACGACATTGATGCCCATATTTTTTCATCTTTATACAATCAGAAAAATATAGGCATCTCCGAGTTAAAAAAATGTCTTGTATGGCTTCTTTATACTAAACCTGTGAGCCACACATCCCTCAAAAATTTACCTTAGAAATTCTAATAGACAATTCCAACATTTTTTACACCAATAACATATGTATATAATGTTCTTTACTTTGCATCAATCTCTTAATAGTTTATTAAAATATACTATCAAATTTAGTATTATCTATGTTATAACTATAGAATACTGAATCGTGTTCTATCATCTTTAAAATTCTGTAACCAATAATCCTTGCACCTAAGTAACCTATTATAGCATCAGAAGCCATAAAAAGTCTCTTTCTTTTATCATCAAGGTTAATTTCATGTTTAGATTTGTTATACAAAGCTATAAACTTAAACAAATCTTCTACTATTTCATTTGGCAACTTATTTCTCTTACTAAGAATATTAGTAGCTTTGCCTAAGGTTGTATTACTATATCTAATTCTCCCAATAATACTGTACTTGCTTAACATAAATCTAAGAACTTCTTCTAAATGCATCCCAGAACTATGAATTACATATCTTGCGTTTATATGAATATTATTAACCTCCATATTTGAACGTGCATATTGTAGAGGTCTAAATAACTTTCTATACTCTCCTCCCGGAAAAGGATTTTTCTTAGGATCACAAGGCATACAATATCCACCTATTCCTCCTATATCTTTATCTATTTCCCATAATTCTTGCAAAGTATATGTCCTTGGATTTTCAATAACTTCATCTAAAACATTTAATATACCCTTTTTGTACCTCTGTGATAATATAACATTGTAAATAAACTTCGTTTCAGTTAATGCTGATTTCATAAATCCCCCTCATTAATTGTATCATTTGACATAATTTATTATATTCTATCAATAATTTTATAATCCTTCTTATATCTAATAATTATCTGTTTGACATCTCGAAATTCTCTTTGGCGATCTTTATTTCCTTGTAACTCTTTAAGGATTTGTTATTCAATCACCACCTCAAGTAATAACTCGAACAAAACAAAAGTGGCTTACAGTAGTTTATTTGCAGTTTAATTAGTTAGTATTTTGTAAGTTTTAAATCTGAATATACTTGAAACTTGACCCTAATTGGTAGCTAAATAAGTATAACCACTATGTAACTAGGATCTCTCTAATGTTTCTTCGGAGTGCGACTTTAAGAACTTGTTTCTTCAATGCTTTTACAAAATCAAAAGAAACAAGCTCTTTACGGAGCCGTAGAAGATTAGAAGAGAGATCCTATATCTATGAGTTAAGAAAATAAATGAAGTATTTCCATTGTAAATCTTACAACGCTTGACCCTAAAGAAATCAAACCATTAATTCCTTTAGAAGCTACATGACATTTTTTGTGCACGACATTGATGCCTATATTTTTTCATCTTTATATAATCAAAAAAATATA
>NZ_LOHE01000113.1 GCF_001559865.1 Abyssisolibacter fermentans | reverse complement strand
CCCACCCATCGTTGATAACCCAACAGGGACGGTTCTTTTTGGGTAAGCACCCAAAAAGAACCGTCCCTGTTGGGTGGTAAAATTTAGTTAAACATTTCTACTGCTTCATCTATAGTAACTGTCTTTTGAGTTCCACTTTCCATACACTTCACAGCTACAGTTTGTGTATTTACTTCATCTTCACCTATAATTATAACATAAGGTATATTTAACTTATTAGCATAATCAAACTTTTTATTAACTTTTTTATTTTCAAAATATACTTGAGTTATAATATCATTTTTTCTTAATTTATTAGATACTTTAATAGCGTAATCTAAATCTTTATCATCAAAAGTAACTATTAAAGCTTTTATTAGTGTATCATCATTACTCTTAATCAGATTTGCCTCTTGTAACTGATAAAACAATCTGGTAAGTCCTATTGAAACTCCTACGCCCGGCAACTTGGATTTCGTGTAATACTCAGCAAGATTATCATATCTACCACCTGAACATACACTTCCTATCTTCGGATAATCATTTAAAAATGTTTCATAAACCGTTCCAGTGTAGTAGTCTAAGCCTCTTGCTATAGTTAAATCTATAGTAAAATTGTCTTCTGGTACACCAAAAGCTTTGATATGTTTTACTACTTCACCTAGCTCATATAATCCTTCACAAAACATGCTGTCTTGAACATTTAATGCTTTTAGCTTACCTATTATTTCATTGTTTGTTCCTTTTATCATAATAAACGTTAAAAGTTTCTTTACAGTATCCTCAGTTAAGCCTAAATCAATAAGCTCTTTTTCTACTTTTTCTTGTCCGATTTTCTCTAATTTATCAATTATTCTTAATACATCAACCTTATTTTCAATATTGTACTCTTCAAATATACCATTTAAGACTTTTCTGTTGTTTATTTTAATAGTAAAATCTCCAAAGTCCAGTTCCTTAAAAGTAGAATATATTACTGCGGGTATCTCTGCATCATTTACTAAACTAAGCTTCTCATTGCCTATAATGTCTATATCACATTGATAAAACTCTCTATATCTTCCTCTTTGAGCTTTTTCTCCTCTATACACTTTTCCTATATGATATCTCTTAAATGGAAATGTTAAATTCGACTGATTTTTTGCAACATATCTTGCTAATGGTACAGTTAAATCAAATCTCAATGCAATATCATTTTTACCCTTAGTAAATCTATATATTTGCTTCTCAGTTTCTCCTCCAGCCTTAGCCAGTAAAACTTCAGACTTCTCAATAATAGGAGTATCAATAGGTAAAAACCCAAACTTTTCGTAATTTTTACTGATAGTCTCTTTTATTTTATTAAATAATATTTGATCCTTTGGTAAAAGCTCCATAAAACCCGGTAAAATTTCAGGTTTAACAATATTTTTTTTCATACAATCCCTCCAAAACAAAAAGCATTTATCCGATTACCATACTATAACTCAGATTATTCAAAGTTACATAAATAATCTATGTATATATGTACTTATCTTCTTTATTAAAGATAAGTATAACACATTATCAATGTTTTTTTAATTACTTCTTTATATTTTTTACTATATATTACCTTGCTAGTAAATCTTACACGACCTATATTTGAATAACACTTAGTCTTCATTCTTATATTCGAACGCATTATATAATTAACTAGAGGCAAAATATCTATTTACATTAAATAAACTCTAGTTTGCCATTCTAAATTTACGATTTTGGCTTTTACATTAAAATTTCCCCAATAGTAGTATCTCCTACTATACAAATAAAAAAACTATTGATAATACTTCAAAGTATATTAAAACAATTGGGTTTTGTATGCTATTTTTAGGATATTCTGTTAATAAAATTTTTATTATAGGCTATACTATATAAGATATCAAATATTATCACTGTAAGGAGCTGTGTTAGATTGCATAAACCAAATACAATTGAAGTAACTTTATGGAGTATAGCCATTCCTGGATTTGGACAATTAATAAATAAAAAATATATTAAAGGAATAATATTTATTAGTTTAGAGTTTTTGATTAATATGAAATCTAACTTGAATATAGCAATTATTTTAAGTTTTCAAGGTAAAATATCAGCTGCAATAAATCAAGTAAATTATCAATGGCTCATGTTCTACCCTTGTATTTATATGTTCGCCATATGGGATGCTTTTATAGACAGTTCAAACGAAAGAAAATCATCCTGTTTTTTACCATTTGTTGTGGCTGCATATTCAGGAACGATTGGTGTAATCTATTCAGAAAATCTTAAATTTATGGGTATATTATTTGGTCCCGTTTGGCTGCCTTTGATTTTTATTTTTTTGGGAATAGTGATTGGATTCATTGTGAATAAATTATTTTTATATAAAGCAAAAAATTAAACGGTATAACTCTAAAAACTACATGTCATCCATTGTAATGACATGGAATCAGATACTAATTAATAATGAGGTGGTTTAATGAATCTTCAATTAAATATGGAAACACTTATTTCAATTACTGCTATTATTATAAGTTGTGTTGGGAGTTATCTCATATTAAAAATAAATTGGAAAAAATACGGATTATTATTTCTATCTAGTGGATTTATAGGAATTATCTTATGCTATATTTTTATAAAAATTGGTTTCTACTCCTACCCTTTTAGGCTTTTCCCTTCTATTTCCTCAATGCCTTTTGAAATAATTTTCACCTCATTTCCTTTTTTAGTTTTGGTTGGTGTAAGATACAGTCCTAATTCATGGGCATATAAGATTCCTTTTTATTGGGGAATTGTTCATTTAGGTATGCTAGGAGAAACATTACTACTCCTTAATACAAACCTAATTCAGTATGATTGGAAATGGGATTTTTGGGATTCATATACATGGTGGTGGATATTTTTGTTAATATTTGATTGGATTGGTGATTTGATTATCCCAGATAATTTGCGAAATCCTATTGATTCTAAATCTTTTCGCTACGGTAAATGGGCATTTATTGTCTTTCACTTTATTTTTATTACTACTATTTTTTTAGCTGGATATTATTTAGGAACAGTAAAGTGAAAGGCTTATATACAGGATGTATTAATAGAATGGTTTTTTTGTGATATGAACATACTATACATGAAGTAAAATTTCATATTTGTAAAAATGTGGTGGCTAACAATGGATGTTTTTAAAGAAATAATTAATCTACAAAAACAATTAACAAATCTAGAGCATCAGTATTGGATGGATAATGTAGTATTTACATTCAATTGGTGGGTTCTTCTTGGTATATTCATTGCTCCCTGGCTGATTTGGTGGAAATTTGTGGATAAAAGGAGAATTCGTGAAATTCTATTATACGGTTTTATTATCATGGTATTAAGTTCTATATTGGATGATTTTGGTGTAGCATCATTATTATGGGCTTACCCATATCAATTACTTCAAATATTGGACCGATTAAATGCAATTGACTTAACTGTCCTACCTATTATGTATATGTTAATATACCAATATTTTCCTAAGTGGAAATCCTTTCTTATAGCTCATATACTGTTAGCTTCGTTCTCTGCATTTGTTGCTGAACCAATATTGGTACAAATGAATATTTATATGCCTTTACTATGGAGATTTATATATTCTTTTCCTATTTATGTTTTAATTGCTGTTGTTGTTAAGTGGTTTACTGATAAAATAAATAAATTATCTATGTAGTTTACATAATGTTATTTTTCCTTTCTATAAACGTTTTGCCTCAAACCACAAATAATACATCTCAAGAGTTTAGAATTCTTCTTTATTACAATGTTGCAAGACACTTTTTTTAAATCTATAACAATTTATGCTTAACTTTACCAGTAGATTAGTTTACATAATATCTGTATAATATTATTATATTACTAACAATAAATAATACTATACTAGGAGGATAATTATGTTTAATAGAATAAGGAAAAATTTTTCAAAGCTTATTGCAATCATCATCATTACAGGTATCTCCTTAATCAATGTAGGAATTGCTGATGCTGCTACACTTCAAGACATTCAATCAAGTTCTGATTATGCAAAAGAAGCTATTATAGCATTGGCTGAAAAAAATATTATTACAGGTGATGAGCATGGTAATTTTAATCCACAAAACACTGTTACCAGAGCTGAAATGATTACATTGATTGTAAGAGCTCTTGAAGTAGACACAACAAATGTTCCTGATACCCCAACTTTTCAAGATGTACCTAAAACGCATTGGGCTTATAAGTATGTAGAAACAGCATACAGAGATGGAATCGTTAAAGGAATGTCCGAAGAATTATTTGGAAAAAATGGGGAGTGTACACGTGAACAAATGACAGTTATGTTTATACGTTCTCTTGGGCTATCAGATGAAATCATTAATGAAAATGAAGAATTCACCTATATTAATGAGCTTAGCGATAAAGATGTTATTTCATCTTGGGCAAAAGATGCTGTAGAATTTTCTCTTGCTTCTGGATTAATGAAAGGAACCAGTGATACTACCTTTACCCCTAATGGAAATGCTCAACGACAACAGGTTGCTGTAGTAACCCATCGCGTAATCAATGATAAAGAAAACATCTTAGACTTTGCCAAAGATAATTCAAAACCAGTAAAACATCCTAATCTCTATGAAGCTCTGACAAACAGTAAAGAATATCGTGGAGAATTCAGTATAAACTCTTTAATGAATTTAAATGGAACAACTCCCGAAGAAACAATGACTTTTGCTGTTACTGGAAATGGAGCTATAAATGGAGCAGATAGTCAAATGAAATTGACCATGTCAATCAGCCAACCAGAACTAACACTTTCTGACTTAACATTTGAAATGATTACTATTGACAATAAATTATATATAAAAGAACCTGGCTTTGATACATGGATAGAAGCTACACCTGAAGATATGCAAGGTGCTACCCCTCTTGAAATGACACCTGATGAACTAAAACAAATAAATGAACAATTTTTAAATATCTACAATAAATTACCGATTGAAAACGCTGGTACAGAAGAAATTGATGGCGTAACTGCTACAAAGTATATATTATCTTTAGATAATCAAGCTATTAAAGATACATTCCCAGAAGAGTTTTTGGGACAAGACATGGAAACAGATATGCCTTTTGGTGATGCTCAACTTAATCTTGAAATAGAATTTTATTTAAATGAACAGAACCAAATTATAAAAGAAACTTTAAACTTTAATGGTAATTTTGAAGAAGAAGAAGAAATAATAACTTTTGATATGTCAATGGAGGTAAATTATAAAAATATCGGAGCAGATATTGAAATTACTGCTCCAGACATTGAAAATATCGAAGTCATTCCAGAATAAACTGAAATTATAGATTAATATAGTATCAAATTAATAAATATAGCCGTCCGATCAGTACTTTTTAAATTAATAAAATACTGAAAAGGACGGCTTTAAATTTTCTAGCTAACTCCTCGTCTCAAATGCTCCCTAGTACAAAGTACCTCCATTCATACTAACGCATATTATAGAATGAATGTATTTTGGTTACAAATAAGAGGGAGAGGAGGTAATATAATGGCTTATAACATGCCTTATAATATGCCGTACATGATGCCTATGAGATATGGTAATCCTTATTCATATAAATCATTAGATGAAGCGCTTTCTTTAGTAGAACAATCAGTAAGGGGAGAAAAAGAAGATGAATTGTTCTATGACTATCTAATTTCTGTTGCACCAACAAATGAAGAAAAACAAATAATCTCAACCATCCGAGATGACGAAAAGAAACATAATAAAATGTTTAGACAAATATATATGGATTTTACCGGTAAGGAAGTTAGCACACCAGAAGATATAGAATTTGAGAAACCTAAATCTTATATTGATGGTGTCAAAAAAGCATTATTTGGAGAATTAGCAGCTATGGAAAAATATCGAATCATCAGAGCTGGTCTTCCTGGCAGGTACTACAGAGACATGGTATTTGAAATATTAACAGATGAATTAAAACATGCTGATAAGTATAATTATATATTAACTATTAATAAATGAATACTATTAAGCCAGTTCTTTAGATAATCTTACAAAGAACTGGCTTATATTAAATGTATCTCTTACTAAATAACAACAATATGTAATTTGATTTAAAAATACATTATATTGTTACCATAAAACAGCTTATTAATAATATAAGTTTATACAACACAAAATCAATTTTGCCTATTTAGGAATAACAGCTTTAAGCTTTAATTTTTCAACTAATTCCCTTTGACTTTTGGAAATATAAATACGATTAAGTCTACTCATTGTCTTCAAAGGATCATAAGACTTTAATCATATTTTAAAATGAGTTGATAAAATTATTTATAATTGGTATAATTTATATAAAAATATGTCCAAATAAAGGAATTTTTGATTCAGATTTTACTATAGTTAGTATTTTATCTGAAATTGAGTATAAGGAATAGGGATAATAAAATGGTATTTAAAAAATATTATATAATAATCATTATAATATGTTTAATTAGCACTGTTGTATGTTTTAGATTATTTGATACTTCATCTAACTATAAGTATTACGACAAATCAGAAAGTACTACTTATAGTAAAATAACGGAAAATCTTTCAACTATTATTCAAGATAACAATTGGAATGATTTCTTATTTAACATTGCTGATTATATTGAATATAATACTTTCCAAATAAGCATATATTCAAATTTTTTCATAAATTTTTCAGAGGATAAAATAAATTACTTAAATATGTATTTACTTTGTAATAATAATGAGTTAAGTCTGTATAGAATTTTTTATGATGATACGAATAATACTAAAGAATTAATTATAACAAAACTTGATAATACAAAAATTGATGAAAATACTATATGTATTCAAGCTGATTATCTATTTAATTTATTTTCAAAAATGGAACTGCAATCTTTCTGCCAAGGTCTTGATAATTCTTCACAATTTGATTTAAGAATAGAGAAGAAAACTGGTGGTTATACTATCAAAAATCTTGAAAATGTAAAACTTTGGAGAATTACAGATAGTAATATAATAGCACTTGAAGGTAACCAGTATTTGCATTACAATAATTCACTAGTAGCTCTTAGCATATGGGATAGTTTTGGAAAAAACAATTTACTTATACTAGACGAATTATCATATTGATGTGATATAAAAAACTAGAATTATATAGAATATGATAATAAGTTTTAAATAAAAGACTCAAATACCTTATATTAACAGATGAATTAAAACATGCTAATAAGTATAATTATATATTAACTATTAATAAATGAAAACTATTAAGCCAGTTCTTTAGATAATCTTACAAAGAACTGGCTTATATTATATATAACCCTCACTAAATAAATAACAATATGTAATTTGATTTAAAAATATATTGTATTGTTACCATAAAACAGCTTATTAATAATATAAGTTTATACAACACAAAATCAATTTTGCCTATTTAGGAATAACAGCTTTAAGCTTTAATTTTTCAACTAATTCCCTTTGACTTTTGGAAATATAAATACGATTAAGTCTACTCATTGTCTTCAAAGGAGCATAAGACCGTATTGGGTTATCAGCAATATATAGCTTATTTATCGATTGATTGTATGCTAAAAAATCAATGTTAGTAAATGAATTTCCATCAATAACAAGTGAATCAAGTCTACTTAGAGTAGATAACCCATTTATGTTTGTCAAATCATTATTAGTTAGATATAGTTGCTTGAGTGAATTCATATTATTTAAGGATAAAGATTCTAATTTATTAAAAGATAAATTTAAAGAAGTCAACTCAGTAAAATCTGATAAATTTGCTGTCTGTATTTCATTAAACTCTAAAAAAAGTGACCGTAACTGGTTTAAATGTTTTATTTCTGTAATGTCTTCAATTTTATTATTTGATAAATATAGGTGACGAGTATTTTTCAAATACCTAAGCCCTTTAAGATTTTTAATTCCATAATTTTTAAGATTCATTATGCCATTAAAATTTTTAAGTTCCCAAGTACTTATTTTTTTATTATAGTTTTTATCCACACCATTTGCTAATAGTCCTTTAATTAATTGGGGATCTTCTATTTTAGGGTCAAAGTCATCGACCACCACTTCA
>NZ_LOHE01000112.1 GCF_001559865.1 Abyssisolibacter fermentans | reverse complement strand
AGAAGATTTCAGTGAATTCGAAGGCATACGAGTTGGTATGTCGAGAATTTAATGGATACCTTATAATCAGAAGAATATAGTAGAGTATTTAATTTTCTATAAATAATCTGGGTTTATATCAATTCCTATTTCTTCTTGTAGTTCTCTAACTAAACATTCTTCAACACTTTCGCTTACCTCTAATCGTCCACCTGGAAAAACATAATAATCAAGTATTTGAGCATTTTCTTCTCTTACTCTATGTATTAAAATTAGATCTCCGTTGAAAGGAATTATTGCTCTTACGCTTGTTTCCATATAGTCCTCCTTTGTAAATATATTTTAAAATTTAGCAGTATTGCACATTACTACGTCCATTTTTTATTTAACCATTAAAGCATTATATGTATATCCAAACTTATATCTATTCCCATTTATTATACTCTTGTAATATTTCTATATTTATCTTTAAAAACCTTTTATTCCATGTATTTCTACATTTTTTATTCAAAAAGTAAAACCATGAAATATATTATAATTTCATGGCTTATATATATTTCTTTAATTTTATTATTAAAAAGGTGCTCAAAATAATATTTAATAATTTTTTTGAGGCATCCAATGAATTTTTATTATAGTTAAATCTACTAATCGTATTAAATACACGATAGATAATACAGAAACCGATTGTAGCCACTATTATGAACAATATTCTACATTATCCAAAACTAACAATCTTTATTCTTTTTTAAATTTCCTACTATGTTAAAAATAAAATTGATATTTAATATAACTTAGAGCTTATTAAGTCAACCCATTAGTTCACAAAATACGAAGATTACGTCGTTAAGGTATAATTAACCCCAAATATTTACTGGATGATTATGAGCAATTCGAGCAGATTTTAGTTTGCTTAAAACTATATTTGTGTTAATTTCTGAATATACCTCATTTATTATATGGAGAGTCTCCAACATAATAATTAAAGTATTTTCAAATGCCTTCCTTGGTGGGTAGGTAAAAATGTCTCTAAATCTTTGCTCAATATTTTCAGGTTTGATTTTAAAAGTCTCGAGTGATTTATACATCCATTTAAATGTTGGAAAGTATTCATTGTTTAAAGCAAGAAGTATGAGGAATATATTCTTTTGTAAATGAGCAATATGCTCATTTATTAACGTTGAATTTTGCCTTTGAAGATAAAGTTCAACATGAGTACTATCAATTGATTTCAGACTTTCTTTAATATTTTTTATAGCAATCTCTTTCGGATATTCTTTTGCTTTATCCTTCCAAGAATATATTATTTCTTCACCAAACAGTGGTATAGAAGTTCTTATAGTATCCATAGCATTGCTACTTCCAAAATCTATTTCAAAATCTTTGGTAACAGATTTGATAACTTCTTCTTCTTCATCAAGAGTAATGTGCCATAAATCAATCCTAAATCCATTGACAATGACATTATCCTCTCTTGCTTCGTAATTATATGGATAAAAATATTCTGCATTCAGTTTCTTTACTATAAGCTTTCGAGTATTCTCATCGGGTTGCTTATCCCAAAATATAGGTATTTCTAAATCTGAATATTCATCAGCGTAACCTCTTGCGACTGAACCACCTACAATTATTGCTTTTACTCCTTTAATATCCCTTATTTTTTCACAAATTTGTTTTGCTAATTCTAATCTCCACTTACAGTGATAACTTAAATCACTCATTTAGTTCACCCCACTTTTAGAATTTCATCTTATCATTAATTGAATTCGTCATAAATTACAAAATACACTTTTTATGCGGAACAATTAACTATAAGCAAAATTTTTATATCATCATCTTTCATGTAATGGAATAGGGATAAACCTCACTGCACCTAAACCAAGACTCATTTCACTCGTTCAACATACTCAATAATCTCTTTTAGAGACTCAATCATCCACTCACTTTTTTTGATACCGCTTCTATCTAAATGGAATGAAGTAACTCCCAATTCTCTTGCTCCATCAGCTTCAACATCATAATCATCAACGTAAATACTTTCAGTAGCTATTACATCAAGTGATTTTAATGCTGTCTTATAAATAAGTGGATTTGGTTTCATAACTCCTACGAGATCACTACAAATATAACTATCTATATATTTTCCTAGTCCTAAATTTTCTAAAGTAAGCTGTAATGATGGTGATGTATCACTTATTACACCAATTTTATATCCTTTGCTCTTAAAGTATTCCATTACTTCTATTACTTCATCAAATAAACTTCTGTCATTATTACACCAAAGTTCAGAAAATAGTAATTCTGCCTTTTCTTTTACTGATTCAGCTATACATTCTGCTTTTAATAATTCTTCATAATACTTCTTCCAGAACACTTTTTCATCATCTATGTTTTTTAACCCTTCTTTCGGATAACCTGCAATATCAAATAATTGCATCATCCTGTTATAATATAACTTAAACTTCCTTTTGGACCATCCTTCTATTGTTTGATTGAGCCATTCCAATTTTTCTTTGTTTCGATATGTAAGTGTTCCATCTCTATCAAAAAATATAGCTTTATATTCCATTACTTAACACCTTCCCATTTCATATAAACACTTTAAATCACACTTCATATCCAACACTCTTATAATATTTCTATAATTATCTTAAAAATCCTTTTATTCCATGTATTACACATTATATTTATCACAAAAAACAAAACCATGAAATATATTATATTTTCATGGTTCATACGTTAGTTTATTTTATTCTTATTATCAAAAAAGATACTAAATAAATATTAAATAATTAGTTAATGATATATTTTTTAATAAATATCATTTATGCCATTTATGTTTCCTTGCAATTTTCATTAGAATAAAGCTTCCAAACAATACCACAACACCAATAAATATAGATATAACTGATGTAAAAATAGGAACTTTCATCTCAATAATTGCAAGCATATTAGGATCACGAATTAACATCATAGTAGCAATTAATCCAATCGGAATAGCAAACGGTATTAATATTAATCCTCGTTTAATACCTACCCATTGCTCATTTGCTGCCTTTTGCATAATGATTAAATTCAATGGCATAAAAACATAAGCAATAGCTCCGTATACTACTATAATACCTAAATCAAATGTATTAGCTTTCAATCCTTCTAAACTCCATTCACTATTTCTTGAAAGTAAATATAGCTTCATAGCAAACAAATATGCCACAAAAGAGAAGGTTGAGTATCCAACTAAATATAATGATGTTGTTCTTCCTCCAGATACTTCAATAAACTCATCCAAATATCCTCGTAAATCATTTCTAATCACTTCATTCACATCTCTTTTTTCTATTGCAGCATGTTCAAAAATCTCAAGAACCATTACCATAGTATCTCGTTTTTGACCTTTTGTCATTGTACTCATTGTAATGATTTCATTTGCATCTAAATATACCTTTTTATATTCTTCTGGTAAATTTTTAACTCTTCCTTTTGTTTGGTTCAATTCACTTACACTTATCATTATTGCTATAACCGCTAAAAAAATGATAGCTATAAACATTACTAATAAAGATGCTGACTCTAACCCTTTAGCAGATAAGAAGATTAACATCTGTACCACTAATAAAATTGTAAATCCAATTGTTATAAAAATTTTATTTCTACTATTATTATTCATCCTTATCACCCTCTTCTAAGATTGTATTAACTGCACCTTTTATACCATGCCATAGTTTTTTAAACTCATCCAAATATATCTGACCTTCTTCACTTAATTTAAAATACTTACGCCTTGGCCCAAGCGGAGAAACTCTTGACGCTGAGGTTATTAATCCTTTTTTTTCTAATCGAACAAGAATAGGATACACTGTTCCCTCATTTAAATCATAAAATCCCTTTTCATTCAATTCCTCTGTTATTTTATAACCATATGTTTCTTTGCACTGAATAATCTGCAAAATACAGCCATCTAATATACCTTTTAACAATTGTGCTTTATCCAAACATTAACACCCCCGCTACTCTATATTGTCAAGTAGTATATGCTTATTATAAGCTCACTACTCTATATTGTCAAGTAGTTTCCATTGCCTCCTATATTCAACAACTTTTGATAACCTAAGAATTATTTCTAGAGTAGGATAATGTTTAAAATAGAATAAAAACATCTATATTTATCTTTAATGACCTTTTGTTCCAGTATTTATTAATCATGCTTTGCTAAAAAGTAAACCATGAAATATATTACAATCTCATGGTTTATATGTATATTTATTTAATTTTTATTACAAAATATGTTTAATGAATATTTGATAATTTTATCAATGATAAATTTACTATACCTAAATCTACTAATTTAATTAATACACCTTTGTAATTGTAACAGAATATTTATATTCACCAGAAATATCTGTCTTTAATGATTGTACATTACTTATTCTTCCCTGTTTTATATTAATTCACCTAAGTAACTTATTTTCTTTTGATATTAATTCAGGAATAAATTTACTTTATCCCTGAAACTATTGATAATATTCCCATTAAAGCTATTAATACAGTTGTTAATTTTTTAAATGATTCTTCTTTAACTTTGTTTCCTACTTTAACACCTATCAAAACTCCTATAATCAATGCTGGTAATAAATATCCAGTATACTTCAAAACTTCAGCAGTAATCATTTTCTTATATATGAATATTGCTATCGTCATATTATTAAGTATCCAGAAATACGCAGTTAAAGTTGCTCTAAAAACTTGTTTTGAAACGTCTTGATTAGTCAAGAACAATATCACCGGTGGTCCACTTATGCTAACACTTCCATTTAATAATCCACTGATAAAACCAACGGGTACATAGGCTAACTTTTCATTATTAATCTTAACCTTATATCCAAAATGGAAAGATACTGCTGCTATAGTTACAATTACCCCTACTATTACTTTTAGCACGCCTTCATTTAAGTTTATAAGTAAATTTGCTCCTATAGGTGTAGCTACAACTGCTGAAATAACTAATACCGCTATCCTTTTCAATTGAACATGTTCTCTAATTTGATAAAGAATAATAGAGTTCATTAAAAGACCAAATACTATAAGCATTGGAACTATTATTTTAAGTGGCAGAAATAATCCTAAAAGAGGCACTGATAATAACGAAAATCCAAAGCTAGTTGTACCTTGTATAAATCCTGCTAAAAATATAATCACAAAGCTTATAAGGATTGTTATAATTTCACTTGTCATATTTTCCTCCTAATTCATAATTGAATTTTGATGACATTAACTAACACTAATTTTCATACCAATTAAATCTTAGGATAATACTATATCATATCAATATTTATGTTTCAATTCATTCTATTTAGCTTCTATTTTTAATCGTTTTGTAAAAATTTCTATTTTGGAAGTTTTTCTGTTTAGTACGAGCATTTGAAATAATTGTTTCTGAATAACTTTCACTTCTTCTCTATAGCAACCATTTCACGAATCTACAAATTCTTAAAAAAGCGTCTCAATAAAAGAGTTAATATGATTATTCACAGACCCAGATATATCTAATAAAACTACCCTTTCTGCCTTTACTTACGGTACATAAATCTAAAACAGTAAGGTTCTGACTTAAAATAAGATAAGTAATATCATCTGAAGAAACTATAACTACTTTTTTTGAGATTCTTTTAGCATTTTTGATAATACTTACTCGATTTTCTTCACTTGTAGGAGTAAAGTTACCATAGGGAATATCTACAATCGAAGCATCAAAAGTATCCTCAATATCTTGGATATCACCACTAGTAACTCTAGGTGGATTGTTAAAATGACGTAAATTTATTCTAGCATTCTCAGCAACTTTGCTTTTTATCTCCCACCCTATAATATCGTAGCCAGCAAAAAAGCCTTCTAGTAGAACAGTTCCAACACCACAACATGGATCTATTAATCTTTTTGAAAAATCTCCATTGCCAGCAATATTGACAAGAGCTTTTGCTAGATTTATTCCAAGTGAGCTAGAATACGAGTAAGGTTTAGAATTATGTTTTTTCCATTTACGATTATTCTTGGCTAAAACACCAAAATACCAATTATCTTTATAAAAAGTGATCCCAAAAGTGGTTTTAGGAGAAGTAAAGGAAGGAAAGCCTTGAATTCTAAAACCCACTTCCTTGCAAAGTTCTTTTCTTTTCTTAGCATATGGATCATCACTGAATAACTTTAAATATTCAACTTTAAAGTCATTTAAAGTTATTGTATTTTTTTCTAAAAGCTCAATTATATCGGAAAAGGACGAGGTCCTATAAGCAATCTCTAACCTTTGTTTCAAATATGGACTTATAGAAGGATCTACTTGTTTACTTGAGAAAAAGACTTTACCATCCAAACTTAAGTTGAAAAGAGATTTTACCTCAAGAGCACAAAGATCTTCTTCATAATCTGGATAACTAAGATTATAAATATATTGATTTGGCATCATCAAAAACCTCCTGTATTTGGTAATTTTTCTATGCAATAATTAAAAAATTCACCCTCACTCATGTGCAATCGTTTCCACATATGATGAATATTAAAATTTTATACAAATTGTAAATATGTATTATAAACTTCTCATTTTAGCTATTATCTCTCTTTCTCTACATTACACTCCTATAACATTTCTATATTTATCTTCAAAAACCTTTTATTTCTACATTATATTTTTATTTCGTAAAAAAACAAAACCATGAAATATATTACAATCTCATGGTTTATATGTATATTTACTTTGAAGTTTATTATAATCAAATCTACTAATCGTATTAAATACACCTTTATATTTGTAACAAAATATTTTATTCACCCAAAAATAACTATCCCCAGTGGGTGTGAACTCATGTATCAAAAAGCTCAACCGTTCAATATTTTAAAGAGGTAACTGATTGATTTCAGCCACCTCATGTTTGATACTATTAATTATTATGAAACATTTTTTTAATAATGGCAAAATACTTTCTAACCATTAAAATCAAAAAATATACTATTATTATATCCACCAAGAAATTTATTACTCTAAAATCAATCTTCAACAAATTATTTATTTCAAATATTCTTAATCTATTCATAGGTAATCCACTATAATCATGATACCAAATAAAACGAAGTGGTAAACCAATTTTAGTTGTGTTTGTATCAATTACAGATACTGGACTCCATAAAACAGTTGAAATAATTAAAACTACAGCAATTATAAAAATCTTATTGTTAAATGACTCCTTTTTCATATCGCCAACACCTTCTAGTAATGCACCTGACAAATATCAAATGCTTTTTAATTTAATATAATCTTAAACTAGCATCCCATTCTCCTGGAATCTTACACCAATTGTAAAACCTTCTACCTCAACACCTAGAACATAAGTCCCTTTTATATTGAATGTAACTTTATCATCGGGATTAACTTCTGTTACGATATCATCGTCAGTAGTTTCTGGTTGCCACCATGTTACATTAATACCTGTCAAATACGAATCAATGTTTGATATTGTTAAAAATCTTGGATTTCCATTCAAAAAATCATAAGTATACTCAAATGAAACATTTCTCCAACAAGCAAGACCTTTCATTCCCCATCCCGAAAAAGGTACCCACCAGCTAATCACATGTGAATCATCATAAACACTTGGTATAGTTGATGCACTTTCAACTAAATGTATTATTAAAGCATTACGGTGATACTGGCTCAGTGCTTCTTACTAGTGTCATATTATCCTGTGCTTGTGTTTTAGGTGTAACCAAAGCCAATGAATGATGGGTTAAATGACCCAATGTTGCTCTTGAAATATCCCAATAATCATCGCTTCCATAAATACGGTATCCATTCCATTCATAGCTATATTCAACAACACCATCACAACGTATAAGTGAAATGTCATCAGTAAAAACCCATGTCTGACCTAAAACTGAAACTGGATAATCTATTTGACTTAGTGGAGTATAGCCAATATTCTCTGTTCTTAATGCTCTTCCTGTTGCTTTGACTAAATCCCGACCAGATGATGTGATTCCAGACTTTGGCTTATAAACACCTTTAAAAGTATTTCCGTTAATGAAATTATCCCATGAATCCCACTTTACACCACCAGAAAGACCGCCTATATGCAATACCGGCAAATAGTCATCAGAATATGGTTCATCCATCAACCCAGCATGCCATGTTGTTCCAAAAAACGCACCATCCCTATGAATAGCATATCCTTCATAACCTGTTGCTGCAGAAGCTACTATTGATTGAGATAATAATAAAATAAAAGCTAATAATAAATTCAAAATCATTCTTTTTTTCATAAAAATTCCTCCTTTCTCATTTACTAATCTTAGTAGTTACGCCATTTTTCGTTAACAGGATTAACCTCTTGTTGTTTAAGCTCACTAAAATTGTAATTATTCCTGTTTTGCTCGATATGTTTTTCTAAAGCAGAAACTACCCCCTCAACAGGATAAATGTTCATTGCTTTAATAACGGTTTCGATATCCTCGGAACACAGGTTGTTTTCAAGCATCGCTGCCAGTGTTTCATAATTTTGATCAATGCAATATGCCTTAACATCAGAATCAATTTTTTCATTTTCAATTATTGTTGTAATCGCTTCTTTATCTTTCATGCTGGACAATGCAAAAACAACTGTATCCTGCATTATTTCATCATTGCTATTGTTAAATATATCTATGCAGAAATTAATAAAATCATCCTTATCGCTTCTATTGGATTCTTCTTTTCTAAATTGTTCAGCTTTTACTTTTATCGCAACTCTTAGTTTTTCACCTTGTTCCTTATCTTGTTCTGCTTTTTGAAGTATTTCATTAGCTATCTTTCGAGCAGTTGCAGGAAAAGAACAGTTTAGTCGTTTTATTGCTTGAAATGCTAGTAAATCATCTTTATCATATGCAACAGAAGTAAGGGTTTCCATAGAATCTTCGCTATCAGATAATACCCAAACAATATTTTGTCTTAAAACTAAATCAGTTTTTTCATCAAGTAGTAGAACTTTAAGCTGTGTTTCGTCTTTAATCCCCGCCATATTATTTTTATACTTACATAATTGAATTAAAATAGTTCTTAAATTACTACTGTTATTAACATCAGAAATTTCACTTATTAATTCTTCTTCTGATATAGTATCAACTTTTTCTGCCAAAGTGGAAGCATGATATAGCATATCTGATAATTTAACCTTATTTTGGCTAAGCACATTAATTTCCTCACATATTTCCTTGAAATTTTTTTCAGATAACGTATCCATAATGCTTGTTTCGCTTGATTCTGAATATTGTTTTGAAATATTATCAAAAGGACTCCATGCAAAAGCAGTAAGTAGTCCTGAAAGTAAAATAAGCAAAAATGTACATAGAATTACTAAAAACTTCTTATTTTTTCTCATAGTGTTCACTCCTTTCTCTTTTTAAAACTATAAAACAGGCCGAAATAAACGCAAGTGCAATTATCAAATGGACACCTGCTGCAATTAACTTACTATCTACCCAATAAGTTATTCCATATAAAGCTCCATTAAATAGTGCAATAAATGGAATAAACCATATTGCCGAAAAAATTTTCAAATTAGAAAGAAAAAGAATCAATGAAGATATTGAAATTATTTTCCATATGTTCGAGATAAATACTATTGTTTTTCTATCTTTTCTTGCTAAAATAACAATCACTATCCAGAGTAAGATAAACCCTCCAAACAGATAACCACTTGTACGGCTAGCAGCACTTCCTCCAATTAATGAATCTAAATTAAAAGCCGCACAGCCGATAATTGAAAAAAAGGAAAGTACTTTCAAAAGCACTTTTATATTTTTCTTCATTATTTCTCCCTTCATTTTTAATTTATGGCATAAAAGTCCAACAAGTATCACTCCTTCTTATTATTATACCAAATTATGTTATTATTAACTCAATTCTCTTGTTTTGATAATTGCAAGCATCAACATAATAGTAGTACGATAATGAATTACACATTGACAATATACTAACTCAAACAGACAATGCAAAGAACATTATACTTCATTTAATACCATCTTTCTTGATATCATCTTTGAAAAATTATAAAACATTGGTTTTCCTAAGTTTAGAGGCAGATTCTGTCATCTTTGGTTGATGTATGATAAACATGCATGTCGAATTTACATTTAATGTTGTAATCATCAAAGCAATGCTCGCCAAACCACCTGCAAATTTTAAAATTATTTTTTAATTACTCTCCCTCCTTCCAATGAATTGCCGACAACAAAATCGTAACCCAAACTTAAGTTTTTTTGAGCTAGATGTCATAAACTATATATGTTAATGTAATAAATTAGGTAATTTCTTTATTTATCCATATCCGTCAGTGAATAACTCAAATACTTCCTCTCCTGAATGTAAAATATTTATCCTAACAACTTCAATTTGCATCCTGCAGTATTTTTTTATTGCATCTTTAATTTGTAAACAAATCTCATGATTATCATCACATATACCAATGTTATACACAAAATCTCTCGCCTTTATTAATATATAATCCTACATTATTTACCTATTATAGATGGTAATAATTCGTTCATCAACACATCTCTTCGTTTTACATTCAAACCCTAATCTAATAAAAATCCCATATTTTAAATTATTATTCTTAAAATTTGCTATATCCATCTCAAACATAAATAGCTTTTTTTAAAAGGACTTGTAAATACAATCAACTTCTTTTCGATATTCCTACTATACGCTACACATGGAAACATATTTATACAAATCAGAATTACTTATTATCTATAATATTTCTATATTTATTTTAAATAACCTTTTTTTTCTTTTATTGCTATATTTTGTTTATATAAAAGTGAAACCATGAAATATATTACAATCTCATGGTTTATATGTATATTTACTTTATTGTTATTTTCAAATAAATGCTTAAATTGATATTTAATAATTTTTGTCAATAATGAAGTTTTATTATAATTAAATCTACTAATCGCATTAAATACATCTTTATAAATGTAACAAAATCTTTATTATTAACCAAAGGTAGCTGTCTACACTTGGTATTTCCCAAAACAAAGTCGCCAAGATTTTTCATCTCAGTACCTTTGTGTATTTATCTGTTTTTAAAATGGTAAAGTGTATGTTCATTCGCTTTCATTAGTATTTAGATTTTAAATAAATATTAATTAATAAACATGCGACACCAATAACTAAAAATACTACACCCTTCTTTAAACTCGGTGTAAAGATTTCACTAGGATTATCATTGAAATATGCTACTTTTATCTGATCTCCCACAGATGTATTCATAGATACTTGAATTCTTTTAGAAGAGATATACTCCTTTCCATCTACTACCAAGCTTACAGATGCCCATCTTGAATTATTTTTCTTCATCGCTTCTGGTACTACTGTCGTAGTCTCAATAATAGTCGCAGTAGTATATTCAATTTTATCCTTATTCCTATAAAAGCTAGATATTTGATAAATTGCATAGGTTAAGGAAACCATACCCATGACCATAAAAAATAGTAATTCATTACTAAGATTCATTATTTACCTCCTAATACTCTTGCTTTTTCAAGAAACTGTTTGAAGCATTCGTTCCAATAAATACAATTAAAATATCTAAAAGCATAGTGCTTACTATAATAACCCAATTAGACAAGGATTGAACACTTGTTGCAATATAATTAAACAAGCTAACTTGCTTTGATAACAATTGAATAATGAAAGGAGACAAGAATATTATTCCTGCACTTATCATCTGAAGCTTGACATAACCTAATTTAAAGGTCAAAGTAATATAGAACCCAAAAAACAATTCAATACAAACAAAGCATATCATAATGCTTTTAATATCTACCTCTCCAACCTTCGTAAACGGTATTAGAGTTAGAGTGCAATAAACAATCGTAGTTACTAAGAATGTGAATGTAACTACTATGTATTTTGAAAGTACCATCTTTTTATTGGACATAGGGGTAATATGTAAATAGATAACTGCCTTATGCTTCATTTCTTCCATTGAGATCATGTGATAAGTCATAAAGGTAATTAATAAAACTAGTATTCCATATAATACAGTCCCATTACTTTGAAATTCTGGAGTCCTAGTTGAAATGAAAATAGGAGAAACAATAACAAATAGTAGCATTATCAATAAATACCTCTTTATTAAAATAAAATCTTTTTTTACTAAATTATATATAATCTTCATTTCCAACCCCTCCTGTCTTTGCAAGAAAAATATCTTCTAAAGTAGCTTTTTCCAAAAGGACTTTTGGAGCATGTCGTTTTATTTCCTCATAATAGCTAGTTATTCCAATGAAACCGTATTTGGTTTGATCTAATATTTTAATAGATTTCTTTGGTATTTTTTTCAAATCATCCAAAGTTCCCTTTATCATTCGATAACTCTCTATCATCTCATCTTTACTCATTTGTTCCATTATTTCCCCATTGTTAATAATAACAATCTCATCAGCACAACGCTCCAAATCGCTTGTTATATGAGTAGAAAAAAAGACGCTTTTCCCTTCTTTTTGAACATATTCTCCAAGAATATCAATCAGCTCTTTTCTAATTTCTGGATCCAATCCTGAAGTTGGTTCATCCATAATCAACAAGTCTGCACCGTGAGATAATGCCAATGTTAATGCATACTTCATCTTCATACCTTTTGATAATGAAGAAATTAACTGATTTTCACTTAACTGAAATTTCTTTAAGTATTTTTGATAAGTGTGTTCATCCCATTGTCTGTAAGTGGATGCTATTACATTTTTCATCTGTTTTAAATTCAGATTTTCATAAAAATAACCGTTATCTAAAACAACTCCTATCTTATTTTTAACTGTTTCAATATCTCCATATCGATTAGAAAAAAATATTACTTCACCACTATCCTTCTTTAATAGTCCTAAAATTATTTTAATCAAAGTCGTTTTCCCAGCCCCATTTTTACCTAAAAAACCTGTTATACAGTTCTCTTTTAACTGTAAAGAAACATGGTTTAAAGTAAATTTTTTAAAATGTTTTGAAACATCCTTTACATCAAGTATCCTGTTCATTTTTTAAACCTCCTCATATACAATGTCCAGCATGTCATGTAAATCTTGAATTTTTACACCCATTGTTTTTGATAGAGTCACCATTTCTATCATCTTTTCTTCAATAAGCACTCTTTTCGTATCTTCTATCAAATCCTTGTTTCCAGCCAATACAAAAGTTCCTTTTCCCGCTTGTCTTGAAACAAATCCTTCTTGTTCAAGTTCATCATATACTCTTCGTATTGTTAGAATGCTTACTTTTAAATCAGTCGAAAAATTCCTTATCGACGGCAGTAACTCTCCATTTTTTAGATTTCCTCTTAGTATAGCGGATTTTATTTGTTCTTTTATTTGTTCATAAAGTGGTTTTTCTGACGTATTGGAAACCACTATATTCAAACTACTCAAAGTTAAACCTCCTTAGTGTGTATCTATTAACATCACATCATATACATTAATCACATTATATACATCATTTGCATTTTTGTCAAGAAAAAAAGATGGCTTTAATAACCATCTTTTATAGACTAAAACAATTCACAACAAATTTTAGCTTCCAGTTCTCAGTTTAAAAAAGCTCCCACATAGTGAGAGCTAAAATTATTTATATCAATTTTGAATTCTTTAGTAATCTTCTGACAATTACAGCAACCTCTGCTCTTTTTATGTTATCCTTCGGAGCAATCAATTGCCCATTTCTACCATTCACGATTCCTGCTTTTATACACGAAGCAATTGAGTTCTTTGCCCAGTTTGCTGATTTTTCGAAATCGTTAAATTCTTCAAACAGCTTATCTATTTCACCATCTTGAATTTCTACTTTTAGTTTGGTAATTTCCATTGCTCTTGCTATTATAGTCATTGCTTGCTCACGAGTGATTTTTTCCATTGGTCCGAACTTTCCATTATCATACCCTGATATGATACCATATTCATAAGCAATGGATACCGCATCATAGTACCACTCATTCTTTGTCACATCGCTGAAAACATCATTTCCAGTACCATTTCTCATAAGACCAAGAGCCTTCACTACGATAGTTGCAAATTCCGCTCTGGTAATATCCCTGTCTGGTTCATAATAACCATCACCAACACCATTAATAACTAACCTCGAGCCCATATCATTTATTGAATCCTTTGCCCAATGATTTGCTACATCCTTAAAACTCTTCGGACTGAAGATAACTGAATAAGCACTATTTGTAAGGCTGTTTATTTTTGCATAATACTTGCCGTCAATTATTGTTATAGTTGTAGGTACATGTGAGAAAGTTCCATCAGGATTAAGTACTATACCTGTTGTTATTTTGCTCGCATCAACACCATCTGGTATTGCAATAGTTCTTTCTACATATGCATTAAATTTAGATACTTTTACTGTTTTGTTATCGCTAGAACAACTAATTTCGAATTCTATCGGTTTTACTATAATTTGATAGTTATTTTTGTCTGCAGTATCTTCAACTATCTTTACTGTATCCTGTGAAGGTTCTGCCACTTTTACATTTACAACAATGTCCGCTAATTCAACTTGGTTGCCAATCTCCGAGGATACATTATCAATATTTATTTGTGATGCAGGCAGTGTATAAGTTACATTTTCAGTTTTTATTTCAAGAACAGCCTCTTTTGTTCCCATGTTCTTTACTGTTTGACCGCTTAATTGCCCAACTACAACATCTGAATCATTTATAACTGGTATAGTCACCACTGCATTATTATTTTCACTTTGTAATTTTTCCTCAACTTTTTTATCGTCTACAGTAACAGTTGTAACTGTTTTGTCTTCTACTTTTGTGGTTATTGATGTAGCAGCATTTTCCGTTTTCCCATTGACAAGTATATTGACTCCATTATCTATAGGTTTTGTATGCTTATTGCTTGTTCCACTTGAAGATTTATGTGGTGTCACTGCATTGGAAATTGCTGAGCTTTGACTAAATCCAACCTCATTTTCAGCTTTTACAGTAAAGGTATATGTTGTTCCATTTGTTAATCCTTTAACTGTTATCGTTGTACCTGTGCCAGTTGCTGTGATGTTCTCTGGATCAGAAGCTACAATATATCTTGTGATTTCGCTTCCTCCGTTATCAACAGGTGCAGTAAAGCTTACTTGAGCCTGTCCATTACCCGCAGTTGCTGATACATTTGTAGGTTCAGATGGTACAGTTTTTGGCTCTTCAGATTCATCTCTTGGTGTTGCACTTATTTCATTTGAATTTTCGCTATCACCGTTTGGGTAAGATGCTCTTACCATAAAGTAATATGTTGTGCCATTATCAAGTCCTGTAATATCATAGCTATTTACTGAGCTATCTACTATAGTTAAAGGTAATTCATAAAAACCTGAAATTGTGCTTTTATATATCATATATTGAGTTGCATCTGTTTCAGCAGTCCATGTTAATTCGACATGCCCATCTCCGTAAGCAGCAGATTGAAGTATAGGTACACTAGGTTGTTCCATTCCGAAAGAGTCATTATCCTCTATAATTATTTTTGTTTTTGGTATCACAATTTTAGCTTCTCCAGTCACATTTGAAAGTATTATATTAAAACTTTCTTCATCTTCGTATATATTATCATCTAAAATATCAATCGTAATTTCTTTATTATCTTCACCAGGTGCAAATTGTAGAGTACCACTTTTAGCTATATAGTCACATCCTGATTTAGCAGTAATATCCTTGGTAATATAATCTATACTTACTGTGTCATCTGATCCATTCATTCTTTCAATCTCTATAGCTAAACTTTCTTTTTCCATAGCATAATATCTTATATCTGATATATAAAATATCTCATAGTTTGGCATTGGATCATCATCTTCAATTTCTATTTCAGATTCTGATTCGTCAATGATTATATTGCCTGTTGGATTTGATAAAACTAGTTTGAAATATTCAGGACCTTCTAATAAATCATCGTCTTTAATATATAGTGAAACTGTTTTTTTCTTTTCTCCACTTAAAAAAGTTAATGTTCCCTTACTATATATATAATCGGTACCAGCCTCTGCAAAATCATCTATAGTTTCATAATCAACAGATACAGTTTCTTCTAAATCTCCTTTTCTGATTATATTTATGGTTATTGGTTTTTGGCATTTACTCTCTTCAATATATATATGAGTGTCATCACTATCAATGCTTATAATATTAGCTTCTAATCCTCTAACTATAACAAAAAACTCTTTTTGTGCAGTCACGTCATTTACTTTAACAGTTGCTGTCATTACAACCTCTACGTCATCATGTCCGATAGCTGGTCTAGTAACTAAACCTGAATTAGAAATCACATCTAAATTTGATGAGCTCCATTCTATAATGCTTCCTTCTCCAGCTGTATCTGATAATAATAAATTGTTTGTCACACTATATTCTTGATCACCATTTTGTAATCCTAAGCACTTTACAGTTAAATCATTAGCTAGTCTTTGAGCTTTTTCTACATCTGTTTCTACTGCAAGAGTTATTGTACCTAAATTTACATCTCCCCACTCATGGCTTTCAGAGTTATATTTTAAAGAATCTTTACTTATTCTTATTTTTCTTGGTGTATTTATTTCACAAGCTGGGAAGGATACACTAAAAGTACCATCACTTGAAGTTGCTGTCGTATAACACTTTTCATTATCCCAAGCATCTATAATCTTAACAGTTGCACCTTCAATAGCATTTCCTTCAGAATCTACTACTTTTCCTAATATTGTATGGCACTCTGATATCATTAATCTAAATTGTTCATCAACATAAGCATTTGACGTATCAGTAGCTCTTAATGTTATAAATTCGTCTCCCGATTGGCATGTGTTAAGCTGAAGGATTAACGTACCCTTAGCTTTATCAATAACAGTACCGATAATTAACGAACCGTAGTTATTAACTATTGAAAACTCTAAATCTTCATCATTATCTTGAGCATCTTCAAATATTTCAAATACATTAATCTCATAGCTTTCTGTTCCTTGTAATAACGTTATATCGTCAATTCCAAAACTAACAGGTGGTTCAACCCCAGTTCCTTTAAGAGGTATAATAATCACACCTTCATCCTTATCATTTGTCTTAATTATGAGATTTGTAGTTTTTTCTCCAAAACCTGTTGGTTTAAAGTCAATATTTATATCTCTAGATGAATCAGGATCCATGTCTGAAATATCCGGTTCTTCTGAAAATGAGAAATCATCCGTATTGTCAAGACTTATCTCTTGAATTCCTAGAGGTATATCACCTCTGTTTTGAAGAGTTATAGTATAGGTGTTTGTATTACCATTTATATCTACATTACCATAATCTATACCATTTGCTATTAAATCATCTATTCCCTCAATATCTAATTCTGCACAGTTTTTTGATACTACATATTCTACTATACCACTCATAATATCAGTGTAAGTAATCTGAAATGCGTCACTATCTTGTCCTTCGAAAATATTGTTACCCTTAGTTGCAGTATCACTTACACTAGTAGTAAACCCTGCTCCTCTAAATTCGTAAGTTCCAACTCCAGTTTCTACAAGAGTATATTTCTCATCATCTCCATTTGTCCAGTTAATAAGATTTATTTCTACATTATCAGCTATTGAATTATTCAAATTTCTATTCTTATCAATTAATAAAACTAGCAAATCTTCACCAAAATTAAAATCTTTAAGTGCTGGTGCTCCATATTCATCAATTACACCCATGGCTTCTGCATTGTAATATAGTTTAGCAGTATCCGAAATGGTTATAGTTCCTAAATTGACAAATTTACTAGCTTTTCTCAAATCTAAAATACTATTGTCATTTAAGTTTAATGTTCCAAAATTATTCAATCCATTCGAACTTTCCAAACAAAACTCGATTTTCCCATTTAAATTCAATGTTGAATTGCTTCCTATTTCAAAACCATTACTATAATCACCTGATATGTTAATATTTCCATTTAAGTCAACATCGCCATTAGTATAAATATATATAAAATTAGTCGAAAAATTATCTCCCGCAACATTTATGTTGCTTCCATATATATTTAATCTGTTACAATGAAATTCTTCTGCATTTGTCAAGGTTATTTTTCCATATATATCTAGCCTATCAATATCAAATTTCTCTGCATTTGTTAAGATTGCATCTCCATATAATTTTAATTGGCCACAGTTATTTCTAATCTTTCCGCCTGTCATGTTAAAATTGCTTTTCACCATTATATTATAAGGTTTTAGCTCTCCACCAGTTATTATTAAATTGTTAAATATATCTTCTTCATAGCTCTTGTCCTCTATTATTCCTCCACCAAGAATTAAACCATTTGCTTTAATGGTAAGATTCCTCCAGCTATCACCTATCTCAAGCTTTCCACCATTTACAGTGACATCTTCCTCTACATTCAAAGTATTATTTACTTTTACAATCCCTTTATAAGATTCTTCTATAGTCATACTAGAAATCTTCGGTATTTCAGAAGTCGATTCAGCTCTTTTATCTGACGTACCATTAAAAACTATATTATCATATTCGTCTGGAATTCTGTCTTCTGACCAGTTTTCAGCTGTATTCCAACTATTATCTTTTCCGCCACCATCCCAAACCAACGCGCTTCTAAAAAGATTGCATGTATAATTATCTTCAGGATCAGTAATATCTGTATATGATGCCTCCAAATCTTCTGTACCATTATATTTAAGCTTTCCATCATTATGCGCTGAATCATCAGCCACTAACAATAAACCATCGCTATTTGTAAATATTCCAGAATCGAATGTTGTTTCAGTTAAAGTTATATCTTCTGAGTCTCCTGTAATTGAACTTTCTACTGTAACAACAACTTCTTCATTTTTTGATCCATTTTTATTAATATTTGCATCAAATAATTTAACAAAAACTGCATCACCTACATTTGCAAATACAATCCTATCTCCACTAGCATTTGTAAAATACATATCTTTCGTGTCACAGTAAAATTTACCACCATTAATTTCATTTATTTGTCCGAAATTGCAAAACGGATTCCATGAATTATTATAATCGTAATTACTCGCATTAAATATTGCTCCGTCTTTAATATTTAAAACATTATAATTGTTAACTATCCCTTGATTGTCTATAGTCATTATTGTTTCTTTTCCTAAGATATCTGTTGTAGCTTTAAAATCATTGTTGAAATATTTTGTCTTTAAGCTTCCTGTTATTTCAACATTACCATCTTTATTAATAATAATTGATAAAAATAAGTTTTCTTTATCAGTACTACAGTTCAAATGATTACCATATACATATAATCTTCCGATTTCAGTTTTTACCAAAAGATCTACATCACCATAACTATATATGTTTGTTTCTGCCCCTTCATAAGATGGTTTAAAAGAACCTCCTGAAATTAACATGTTACCTTTTACATCAAAATACCCCTTAGCTAACACTTCTCCATCTGAAACTAATAAATTACCACCAATTATATTGTATTTAGTATTATCATCATACTGTATGTCAATACTTCCTCCACTTACTGTTAGATTTCCTCCTGTTTGAAATCTTCCAGAAATGTTAATTGTACCTCCTGCTATTGTCACATCTGAGGCTGAATAAAACGAAGCATTTTCTATACCAGTTATTTCTCCTGTATATGATTCTTCAACATTAAATTTATACATCTCAATATTGTTATCAATATTAATATCTTTTGTAGAAGTATCATTTAAAGTTATACTATCATAACTTGTTGGTACAGTATCCGTGCTCCAATTTTCAGGAGTTGTCCAATTGTTATCATCTCCATCTCCATCCCAGATAATAGGTTTTTTATAAAGATTGCATGAAACAGTATCATCTTCATCCCTTGCATCAACATAAACAGCTTCAAGGTCTTCACTTCCATTGAATTTAAGCTGCCCTTCTATTGGTTCTGAATCAGTACCAATTAATTCTAAACCTACTTCAGACCGAAAAACGCTGGTATTGATATCTGTTTCTGTTAACGAAATTGTTTCATAATCTCCTGTTTCTTGACTAGATACAGTTACCGTAACTGTATCTTTTACATGTACATTCTTATTGTTACTTAAATCAATTACTTCTACATAAATTTCATCTCCAACCTTAGCTGTTCCAATAGGATCTCCATCTTTGTTTACAAAACCTATACCGCCTGAATTATACAATATTTTTCCTGTGTCATTATCATTAATAATATTATTTTCATAGGTCATAACATTTTTAAAGTCTAATGTTGAGCCATCAGCTACATTTATAGTTCCATTATTTATAAATGCATCGTAACAAGTAAAAATACCATTAATATCTAATGTTTTATTTGGATTTAATGCAAGCGAACCTACACTCATATTACCATTAAATTCTGTATTTTCTTCAATAACAAGCTCATCAACAATTTTTTCATCTATATTGTTAATTGTTATTTTATTTCCACTATCTTTTATTATAGCTTTTTTAATATATATTGTTCCACCACTAATATCTACATTTCCTTTTAGATTTAAATAATCCCGTAGAAAATTAAATTTTCCTCCATTAATATTTAAACCATTTTTTATTTCTAATATGTCACCTGAAAACTTAAACTCCCCACCACTAAGATTTAAGTTTCCATTAATTACATTATTACTTGAATTTAATTCATTATTAAAAGTACCATCTTGAATATCTAAATCACCGTTTATAGTCATATGTGAATTTAATGTAATTGTTCCATCATTAACAACTACATCATTAAATACCTTTGTTATAAAATGCTCTGGATCATATGATCTATCAAATTTTATTTCACCCTCATAACCTACATCAACTACTATTTTTGATATCTCATATTCTCGTGATTGAAAAGCATTTTTACATGAAGTGTCGTTAAATAGTACTATATCATACATTTTCGGAGCAGTATCTGTACTCCAGTTTTTGTCACAATTCCAATCGTATATTGGATTGCCATAATCTTCTTTTCCTTCTCCGTCCCATATTATAGGATCTCTATCCATCTTACAGCTAACGGTATCTTCTGGAGAATTACTGTCAGTATATTCTGCAATTAGATTTTCAGAGCCATCATATTTAAGCTGTCCTTCTAGCGGTATTGAATCTGTAGCTACTAGCTCTAGTCCTGCAAAATTTCTAAACAAGCTGCTGTCATTCTCTGTTTCAGTTAATGTCAATGTTACAGTATCATTTAAATCCGATTCTCTTTTTACAATAACCGTAACTGTGTCCTTTTTATTTTTATCTAGATTTGAATCAAAATCAATTAACGAAATAAATATTTTTTCACCTACAGCAGATTGAATCACTGGATATCCATTACTATCGCAAAAATAAAAATCATTTGCATCAAAATATAGCCTTCCTGTACCATTTTCAGTGATGTTACCATAATTGTGGTAATTATAATCATATCTATGATCATAACTATTATAGTAACATTCACATTTACTAACATCTATTTTAGCTCCATCATTTATGCTTATATTCCCATTATTGTTGAATTCAAGTCTATTGGGTGAATCTTGACCTTTATTAATAGAAATACAACCATTCACCTGATAATCATGGTTAGAATCGTCAAATGAAATAGAATTTACCTCAAAATCACCACTAATTGTCGTCGCTGTATCCTCTTTCTTATCTTTACAGATATGTATTTCGCTATCAATGGGATTTTCTAAGCCTGATATATTAACATCCCCATATGTGTAGAGAAAATTACATGCTATACTACCTTTGGTAATATTAGTTGCACCATTAACATTTAGTCTGTATAAACCAATATTACCACCATTCATCTCAAGATCATTTGTAATTGTAAGATTATTACCATAAATAAATCCAGTATATCCTTCTTTTATAATTAAATCATAGACTGCATATTCACCGTCTACATTTACATCTTTGATTGAAGTACTATCAAAAATAACTATATCAGTTGCATCAGGTATTTTATCTCCTGACCAGTTTTTAGCACAACTCCAATCGCGATTTGGTTCACCATATTCATCTTCTCCTTCTCCATCCCAAATTCTAGTTGTCCCATCAAGCTTTGCTCTGTATTTATACATACCTTTGGTATCAAAATCCTTACCTGATTCTACACTTCCAGCACAGTATTCAAGCTCCCAGTCTGTATTTTCGCCATATGTACCTGTATAATTAGTAGATGCTGCAACATCTGCACCTGTTATTTCAGATATTTGGTTTATAAACTGTTTTCCTTCACCGCTTTTTGCAGTATTACATGCATATAATAGAATATCTGCTGTTGGGGTTATACTGTTACTCCAACTCTGCATGTACTCTTTATATCTATCTATATTATGAGTATTTATAAAACTAGTTCCTAATTTAATTCCTCCACTCATTCCTTTTGAATAAATAGCTATACTATCTAAACTATCATAATCACTCAAAATATTAGTTATTTGTAATATGCCATCACTATCATTTTTAATAACATATACGGGCATTTTTTCTGAAATTATTTTAACTAAAGTATTATAATTTTCTACGCCTTCATCTATAAAGGCAATTTTATTAATTGTATTAACATTATCCTCAGCATAAATAGTACACACCATACATGAAACCATAATGATTAATAATATAATAAAACTTAATGATTTCTGGATCGTTTTTTTTATAGTCATTTTATCCCTCTTTCTTATTTATTTGCTGTTTCTTATTAAACTTACACCTACTTCCTAAAATTTTTAGTATTCTTTAATCTAAATAAGCAACATCCTCTACTATATTTAGCTTTATTATAGCAAAAAAAAAAGACAGAACTTTAATCCTGTCATAATTGTACGATTTATATAGTTTTAGTAGTAAATTGTAATAATATTATTACTTTTGTACCTTTACCAATTTCAGATTTTATGGATATATCTCCACCACATTCATCAACTATGCCTTTTACAACGCTAAGACCCAAACCTAAACCTTCTTTAGTTCTGCTTTTATCAAGTCTGTAAAATGGAGAAAAAATCTTATTAGCTTGCTCAGAATCCATTCCAATTCCTGTATCTTCAACTGTAATCACTAGTCTGTCCTCTACTTTATAACTTATTAATATTCTATCGTAATCATTACAGTATTTAAAAGAATTATCAAGTAAATTATAAAGTAATCTATACAATTCAAGTTCATCTATATTAACATAATAATCCTTGTTGTCGTATAATACACTAAAGTCATACTTATTGTTATAATTTATTAAATTAAAATCTTTTTCAATCCTTTTAAAAACAGCTTTTACACTTGTGTGATAATCCTTTCCATCTTTATAACCAAGCTTGAGATATGCATTTATGTTATCCGTCATTTTTTCCAATATATTTACTTCCTGTGTTATATCATTAGCAAATTCTTTTATCTGCTTACAATTTAGCTTCTGACTTTCTATCATTTGACTACTTATTTTTATCACACTTAATGGTAACTTTAAATCATGGCTTATCCCTCTTAAAAGAGTGATTCTTTCAAGCTCCTTTTTTATCTCTATTGATTCTTTTATTCTACTTTTGTACTTTTTTATAAAAACTATAGCAAATCCAATAAGATAAATTATAGCACCAATATATCCAGTACTAGTATAAAAATGTAAAACTCCTGTTCTTAAATTACCATTCATTACATTTAATTGATAGACTGCTAGAGAAAAATATATAATGCCATTTAAAACGATTACTTTATAGTAACTTTTTTTATATGTAGCTCCATATATAGTTATGCTTATATTTACAAAAGAAAAAGCAATAAATACTTTATAATAATACTTTGAAAAGTCAATAGATAAAATTATAACAGTAAATAATAATATTACAGATATATATTTATAAATTTTCTTAGTTAATTTTATCTCAAACAAATTTAGCATTATAATTATTGGTAAAAGGGTATTAACCACTGTTGTTATATTTCCATATATACAATAATTAGTTATGTTCACATCTAACAATCTTGCTAGTACGGGCAATTCACCCAGTGCAATACTTTTTATTATCGAAGTCATCCCTACTAAAACAAAAACAATAAAACACTTTTCTTTTTTATCATTCAAAAACATAATGATAAAAAGCATCACAAGTAAAAAAAGACTCATCAATTTAATTGTATAGTATATTGTTCTTTTCTCAACAGCACTATCCATAATATCTCTTTTAGCTATAAAAAATTCTAATTTTTCTAGACTATCACCATAAATCCTTATATTTGATATGTCTTTAATCTCAATCGTTTTATAAGCAAAATTTTGGTTATATTGTTTTTTATCTTGGTCAATGTTCTGACTATATAACTTATTATTTAAATATATTTCATGATGAAATGTCAGCAACCTAATAAAAAGTGTATACTCATTGTTATCAGGTTTTATGTTAAAATCCAATACACCATTATTATATTTTAAATTGTTTATGGCATAAATGCTTTCAAAATTATCATCTATAGATATTTCATTATCAATCACATTTATATAGTTTGTTGTTAATACATTTATTTTATCTAGTACATCAATAAGTACAATTCTCGCTATTAATATTATAATCAAACATGATACTATTCTTATTATAGGTTTTTTATTCATTGCTCGTCCTCTTTAAACTCAATAATATCTAGTGCATAACCTTTGCCATAAATAGCTTGTATTAATACTTTTTCACTTTCTATATATTTTAGATTTTTCCTAACTCTTGATACTAGGGTTTGTATCCTATTGTTATCTTTACACTCTTCTAAATATTCAGCTTGCAATTCAAACTTGCTTAAATATGAACCTGTTTTATATTTTTCATATAGAGATTTAATAAATTTAATATGGCTTGGTGGAATTCTGAGCTTTTTATTACCATTGATTATTTCACAAACCTCTTCATTCACAGTAACATCTCCAATGGTATACTTTTTTAAATTTCTAATAATTCTTTTTTTAATAGCATTCAGTTTATAGATTAACTCAAATAAATCAAATGGCTTAGTAATATAGTCATCAGCTCCTAATTGATAACATATTTTTTTACTATCAATATCATTTAGTGCAGTCATCATAATTACCCAGCAATCAAACTCACTTTTAAAAAGTTTAATTAAATCATAACCATTACCACCAGGCAGCATTATATCTAATAGTATTATGCTAGGTTTTTCATATTCAAATAATTTTTTTGCATCGATTATGTTTTTAGCACTAATAGCTGTAAAATTCTCTATTTGCAAGATGTTACATATCTTACTGTTTAATTTTGTATTGTCTTCAATTACAAGTACCTTTACATCCATAAAATCAACCTCAATATATACAATTTATTCTGCTAATTTTCTAATTATACAATTTATAATTCATCATTGTCTTGCTAATGCATCTAATTTATTACTAATTAATTCTTCTGTCTTCTCTTTATTTTATAAAAATTTATTTAATCTTTTTTATCTACTAGTTCTATTAGAATATGCTAACAATCTCTTCTTCAAATAAATTTTTAATAATAAAAGTCGATAAAACGTTTTAATATATCCATATTTCGATAACTTTCTAACTCTATTTTAACAAATAATCCTCCTTTTTCCTAGTATATATTATTTATCAAGCCATATGGATTTAATATTAACTCAGATTATTCATAGAAAATTATGAGTAGTGAACCCAAATCTTGATTTGGTGTGAATCGCTTACTCCTATGAAATAACTGAATAGGAGATTCATTACTAATATCCTTCTGTTTATAAGATATCCATTTAATTCTCGACATACCAAATCGGTATGCCTTCGAATTCACTGAAAGCTTCTAATTTAAAATATACAGCATATCATTTAACATTATATGGATAATCACGGATTAATTATTTATTTTGCGTATTCAACTTTCTAAATGAATATTTAATAATTATGTCAATAATGAAGTTTTATTAAGTCAAATTTACTAATAGCATTAAATACCCTTTATCTTTGAATAAAATCTTTATTATTCACCCAAAAGTTCCTAACCCCACTAAGTGTTTGAAAACAAAGGCACCAAGATTTTTTCATCTCAGTGCCTTTGGCATTTATCCGTTTTTAAAATGGTAGTTATGTTCATTCTCTTTAATTAGTATTTGCAGTACTAAGAATGTCAATGTAACTACAACGTATTTTGAAAGTACAACCTTTATTCAAAGATATAAGCAATTTTTTAAGAGAATAATGATATTCCACTGAAATCCTGGCGTTTATGATCAAAAAGATACCTGTTGAATATCGTCTATATTTAAGTGTTACATATTAGTTCCATTAGTTATTAATTTATTATTGCTTTGTAATTAAATCTAGTAATATATAAAACATCTTAGCAATCTCCGCTCTTGTGGTTGTACTTGAAGGACTAATCTTATTGTCATAGCCTTTTACAATTCCTGTTTTTACGCACATAGCAACAGATTTTTTTGCCCAATTAGGAATATATTCACTATCATCAAACTCAGAAAGAGTAGTCTCTATTTCTTCATCACTGAGATCAGTTTCTAGCCCAACAAATGTCATGACTTTATCAATCAGCACCATTGTTTCTTGTCTTGTTATCCGATTGTTTACACCAAAACTATTATCTGTATAGCCTACCATAAGTCCATATGAAGCCACTGATGACACATATTTTTCATACCATGCACCTTGTAATACATCATAAAAGCTAGGTTCACTTTGCTTTTCTAAAAGTGCTAACAACCTATGAACTAGCGTTGCCATCTCAGCCCGTGTCATTATATCATCAGGACAAAAATCTGTGCTGCTTTTTCCATATAAAAGTGCTCTTGATGACATATTTTCAATATAATCTTTTGCCCAGTGATTAGTTATATCTTCAAAAGTTTTATCACCTAAGGCCAATACATATATACCTGATTGCAGCATAAGTGAAGTAGACTGCTTTCCATATACTCCAGTAGGAATGTGATTGATTGAATTATTATCATACCTTAAAAGAGTTATTGCATCAGATAAGAATTTATCCTCTAATGAAAATGATAACTGTATATAATCAAAGAATCCGTCTATGTATCTTTGTGTTTGATTGTTTATTCCATATAACTTTATCATTACAGGCTCAGCATTCATTTTAAAGTTTTGAGAGTACAGCATATTTAAAACATTATTATAAGTTTCATCATCAAGGTTTGATAGCTCTAATGTAAGACTCTCATTATCTCTGAGGTCTAAATTACTTACGGGTACTTTAAGATCATAACCCTGATTTTCTATGGTTATCGTGCCCTTTTTAGCAAGCATATTTTGTGCACTCTCTTTATCGATAGTCATTGTTATCTTCTGATGTTCTTCAGGTATCGAAATATTCATATCTTTTGTTTTTATATTACTAATATTATAAAACAGCTCTATTCTACCATTCACTACCTTTCTATTTTTCTCTATCTTGTAATCATTTTGGAATTTATAATCTTTATTTCTATTATTTGGTGTACTCAGTTTCTCATCTATGCCTTTGTAAATAATAACTGTATATCTCTGGTCATTTGCGTTTGTTTTTACAAATATTTCAAAGGTATTTTCACCATTTTCCAAGTTGCAGGCCTCTAAATCTGAGATTAATTGTCCATTTTTCGAAATAGTTATGTTAGCATTAGGATATTCAGGTACTACTGTTATCAGCGTTTCAATCAAGTCTGATACTTGAACTATATACTCATGAACATCTTTATCAAAATCTAAATATACGCCACTAAACTTTAATTCATCAAGCAAACAACTATCCTCATTAACACGTGAGAAAATCACATCACTTGAAACACCTAGCTTACTGAAGTTAAATGTTTTATTTAGTCTTTCTTCTCCTCCCATCATTATTAAACCCTTACCTATAGCTTGGGAATTATAGGTTTGTTTAGTTTCGATTATATTTCCCTTTTCATCTTTTAGATTTACGATTATATTACCGTTATTTATTTCATTCATTGAGTTGTTTAAAACCTCTAACTTAACAATACTTTTACCTGTTTCATTTTCCATTACAGTTGTAATGGATGTATCCTCACAATTTTTCGTAAGTAGGCTGTGTAATTTAACATAGGTCGTATTATTTCCTATATTCACCTCACGAATAGGACAACCATTTTCCTCTATAACTGTACTAAAGTATAATCTAAAGCCTTCTTCTGGTATTTCCCCACTTTCATCTGAAAAAGTTTTCAGAGTTTCTTCATCTAAAGAAACTTTTTGAGTGAATATCCCATCATTAATCCACTCTAGACTTTTAGCATCAGAAATAGCAATAGAATCAATAGGGCTTCCATCTAGATTAGGATTGTTAAACAATTCTAGTTTTACCACATGCTTTCCTAGTGTTAACTTTGAAAAAGTATCATTATATAGGTGGACATTAAAGCTACGTTCTCTTTCCATTTCCTTAGTAATGTCAATACGATATATACCTACATCTGGAATATCCATATATAATTTATCACTTTTTGTATCATTAGAGGTTAGAAATTCTGCTTTAACACTATAGTCAGGATTAATAATCTTTTCAGGTACTGTATAAAAAACTGTAAAATTCTTATATTCACCTGGTCGTATAAGTGTATCCTCTTCAAATACATGTATATCACCTGAAAGGTTAATAGTCACCTTTGTAATGGGTTCTATACCCTCATTAAAAAGGCAAAACTGGACAGGCATATCCATCTCAGGTATTAAATCATCATAGGAAAAATATGCTCCTTCCACAATTAGATTGTTTTTATAACCTGCTTTTGCAACAGATAAATTGGATTTTGAAACTGGCAATAATATTATATCACCATCTGTTGTCTCAATACTCTTTACCTCGTCATTACTATAATCAGAGGTTTGCATTACTAAATTAATTTCTTTTGTTTCAGCATTAGTAAAACAATCAAAGAAATCAACCACATTATAATCATCAAGCTCTATAAGCTTTATCTTAGGAGATTCTACTATATCATCATTATCTTCTATAAACTTCATTCCATATATGATATCTTTATCTATCCTATAGCTTTCTTCTTCACTTTCTTTAACTTCTGTATAAGGCTCTTTCCACACAATAGATAAATCATCTAGACTTTTAGCACCTTTAGTAAAATGAAAACTTTGATAATTGCTTATACCTGCATTACTAATTTGCTTTTCAAATTCTGGATATAAAACAGCCTTATCGTTTATCGCACACAGTCTGATTCCATTTTCTTCAATATCGTTTTGAATATTTACGGTATTCCAACCTATAATAAATCGCTCAACCCCATCAGGAAAAAGCACTGATGTTATTTGTGGATTTTCATCTGTAATTTCATTATTTGTTATCCTTATATTATTCACAACTTCTCCTGTTTCATTAAGGATAGCACAAGCAATTTCTGTATTATTTGTATCATTTATTTGTATTTGATAAGTTATTGCTGATGTTCCGTCTGATAACATCTTTGCATTAATCCCTTTAATTTTATCTGTACTACCATCATACAGACACCTTTCATCACTCCATTCACCATCATCATAAATGGAATACATTATTTTATCTCTACCATCAAAATCTAAAGGATTATCCATATCACTAGCATATAAACTTCTCCAAGCAACTAATACTTTTTCACCATTTGTAGCAATTACAGGTGCCATGTCAGGCATGGAATTATTAGTTAGTCTTGTTGTAGTAAAATCAGTACCATCATATATACTTGCCATTATTTCTGTACCTGTAGTCATTGTCAATATATCCTCACCCGTCAATTCGTCACCATGGCTCTTATCCAAGGAATTCATACATCTTATCCATGTAACTGCAGCAAAATCTCCTTTACCATCAATTTTAACATCTGTATCAGCATAATCAGAGCTATCTATTTCTTTACCTAATGGATACGTATCCCCAATATTTTTTGTAAAGCATACCGCTGTATCATCAATGTCTGTACTGCCCATGTCTGATAAATATATCATAATCATACCGTCATCAGTCCATGCAGGATTTGCATATGGATAAGCATTAGTCTCGATAATATTAATTTCGTCATCTAATGCCCTACTAAGCATAGATGTACTCCATTTCCTATCAAAGGTACTAAGGTATGATCTATCTTCGTATGTGACACTTTCAGAAACAGGCTCTAAATATACCCCTCTATAGCTAAGAGCTCCTGTAGCTTTATTTCCTGATTCTGGATAAAGATTTTTAATATAATTATATGAGTTGAATTTAAAGGATTTGTTTAGAAATGTTGCAGATGCTATTACCTTTTCATATTTAACAAATAGAGCTTTAGCCTCAAATTCTATTCCTGTTCTCCCAAGCAGGGTTATTTTTTGACCATTCCTTTTCTGATTTTTATTATTTAAAAATAGGAATTGTCCATCAACGCTCACTTGACCAAATACACCTATTTTCAAAGCAAGAACTGAATAATCAAAACCGATACCTCCAAATGCCTTCACATATAAATAAATACGAAGCTCGGTTATATAATTTCTGATATCTTCTTCATTGTACTTACTAATTATGGTTTTTAGTCCTATTTCTCCTGATAATCCTGTTTTAAATTGTCCAGTAACAGGAACCGGTCCTACTTTAGCGTTATAATCAGTTACATAAGCACATCCAATACCAATAAATGTATCACTTTTTAAAATGGATAAATCCCATTTCTTTGCCTTTGTATTATAAGAGATTTCACATTCAATATATGCTCCCCCACCGAATGTTTTTTCGGTATTTGAATTTCGCTTACCATCCTTCATTTTCTCCTTTGCCTCATTCATTTTTTCTCTTGCATTTTTTAGATATTCACCTTTTTGCATGCTTATTAAATCAGTAAGACCCGGCATGAGATTCTTACCTGATGATGAATTCTTGTCAGCCATGTAAACACCTGTTGGATTTTCATGACTCATTTCACCTACGGCAATTTTTAATATACCTTTATATACACGTGGATCTTCTGTAGGAGAAACAATAAGACTAAAGGAACTGCTATCAATATTATTTCTACTTAATTTTCTTAAAGTTTTCTCAAGTATTCCATCTATATTTCCAATATTAGGAATATTTATTTCAGATGCTTTTATTATATCAGCTGTGATTTTACTTGCCTCACTATACACCGCAGAACTATTTTCAACATTTCCGTAACCAGTTAAATTGACTAAACTTAAAGCATTTGGTATTTCTAGATAGTATCCAGTATTCTCTGTGAATTTAATAGATAGATTTCTTTTGCCGCCTTGCCAATCTTGATTTACTCTTTTCACATATTGAGAAGGCTTAAATACATTTTTTACAATAACAAAACTTGAAAAAGGATAGGTTACACCTTCTGAGTATTGATTATGTGGATATCCATAAGAATTGTCACGATACTTAACCCATGATGTATCAACATATTTAGGAAGCAATACCTCTGTAATAATAGTAGGATCAGAATCTTCAGGATTAATACCAAATATTTCTGGTACTTGTTCCACTCTACCATTTGTTTCTACAGTCTGTGATATTATACCAATATTATTATTAATTCTATCAGCATCAATCTTTTGTAATGTTTTGATATACCTTTCATTATATGAACTTAGCTTTATTATTTCTGGACGAAAATTATTATCTTTAAATCTAACTTCAATTATGAATTCTATATTATCTTTAGGGGTAATCGGAGGCATATAAGAGTTAGCTATAAATTCATTAGCATTAAAATTTAGTTTTAATAATCCATTGTTTACATGAATAGTTTGGTCCACGTACCCTTTTATATTATTAATCTTTGCATCTGGACAGTATTTATCATTCCTGTATACCCCGCCCCTAATAATCACATCTCCATTATAAGGCTCCCCATTTTCTTTTACTAGATGGATATCTCTTTTAGAAAGGAATGGTGACATCATTATATTATTTTGTGGATATAGACCAAAATCAAAAATGTTATTTTGATTAGAAATTAGGTCTTTTTTTTCAATACTACCACTATAAAATGAACTATTATAGTTTGAGCTGAAGCATACATCACTTTCTATACCGCTTTCTTCATAAATAGCAATACTTCCCTTATTATTTGTAATAGTTTGCTTTTCTACACCTTTTCCATTAGTATAGTATGCATTAGCCTCCGTTCTTGGAAAAACATTGAATAAGTATAATTTATCTTCAAGATTATCTACCGTAACATCTAAATCTGCCTCCATACCTGTTAAATCATGTATTGCTTTTATAATAGTACTCCCACTTTGTTTTCCCTGTAATAAAAGATTACTGTTAGGATCAAATGAAGAGTAAGTATAATCCTCAATATTTTTATAAAACCCACCATCATTATATTTGATAGATGCTATATCATCATTGCTAGATTCCCATTTAAATTTATCAGCTATTTTGCTCCAATTATAATCATTATTATTAATACTCAATGTATCTGATATATTTATTTTCCTGTTTAGTGCTAGAATCTCATCACTAGTCATAGTAGATAATATATCACCGTTGCTCATTGTAAAGCTGTCCATTTTAGTTCCATTAACCAATATCTTAAGAGCTTTCGAATTATACACATATAAAACATAAGAGTCATATGAAAAAGCATCCTCTACCCTATTTTTAGCTTTTAAAGATACTGTGTACATATCTAATAATCTATCATTATCCACTTTCTCTATTGATATTGAGTGGTTCTTATCAATATCTTCTAAACTATCTGTATAAAATACAAATCCATCCTCCTCGTTTTTGATAACCGATATACCAAACTCAGTCTCATCATCAATGATAAGATTTTCTATATCACAGCTTACCTCAAAATGATCAGCATCATCTATTATATAATATTTTTCTGGTTTATTTAAATTTGCTTTTGCAGGTAACCCTCTTACAGCAATATAAGCGGATGTAGATAATGTTTCGCCAGTCTTTAAATCCTGTGCTGATATTTCTAATATATAACTATACCTTCCCTTAAGGGAAATATTATTAAGGACATTCTTATCTATGGTATAAGAAAAAATATCATTATCATCACTTGCAGTAAGTATTTCTTCCTGTACCAATTTTCCTTTTTGGAGTTCTAAACTTTCATATTCTGCTTCATACAGACGATAACAATAGTTGGTTACAGTTTCTTCACCTGCAAACAACCTATTATTTAAGGTTAAATTTGTAGCATAATAAACCTTAGCATTATTTCCTAATGTTGTTTCAATGTTTTTAACAACCTCAGGAACATAAAGAAAGGATTCTTGTTTTGTTTTTACTACAAGAGTTTTACTGTTTATGCTAAACTCTTTTCCATCAGCTCCTCCGTTTAATGCTTTCAATGTAAAAGTAACCTGTCCCTCATTTCCTGTGAAAATAATATTCCCTGCTTTATCAATGCTGGCAACAGTAACATCACTACTAAACCATTGAAAATCATCTTCACTTTGCCATGTAGCATTGTTTTTTACATTATAATTTAATGAAATCTCTGGTGTGTTTTCATATACATAAACAATATTATTTAAGGGCCAATTTTTATAAACTATTTCTAGATCCTCATTGTCATCGATAAAAACGATTGGCTCTATAACATACTCCGCTGTCAGAGCATATAAAAGCTTATAACCTTCTGAATCAGTAATATCTTCATCAAAATAGAACTCTGCTATATAGTGTTTATTTTCATTTGACAAATTAATAGGTGCATCAAACTCACCCTTTAGCTTTGTAATTGTCATATCATCATTATCAGCATACAGGTTAACATTTTGGACTGTACCGTCTTTTCCTATCACTTTAACCATAATATTTGGTAACCATCTATCTGTATCTACTGTACCAGCTTTTTTTAGCATATCTACCACCAAATCATTAAGGGCATCATCCTCACTTAAGGATACCGTAATATCACCTTTAGCATTATCCCCTCCCTCAATATTTACATTAACCTGGGCAGTATCAAAGGCTTTTTCTACATTAGGCTCATTAATTATAACTGTAATAGTATCTACACTTTCTTCATCTTGCATTTTACCAGACAAATCTCTAGCACCTTGTATATTTGTCACATTTAATGATTCTAATCCATATGTTTCTACCTCATATAAAAAGCTTACATTATTTGATATGGTTCCATTACTTTCCATTGGTAATAATTCTGTCCCATTTACATTTATACTTATGTCATCTATATAAACAGGCTCAGAGTATGTAATTGTTATAGGTATATTTTCTCTTAAATCATAAGTGTCCCATGATGCTTTTACATATTTAACATAAGGTTTTTCTTTATCTATAAAATCCATTTGATTTTTTATGAAAACATCATTATCATCCCAAAAGTAGGTATCTACATCTCCTTCGAGTCCTGAATAATCAAAAACTACATCAAAATTCTCAATAATACCATTTAAAAGTCCATCCTGACTATTAAATCCAAGGTTATATATCTCGGTATCCTTTAGGTTAAAATCATTTCTATTTTCACTACTTTCAATTGGTATTTCATATTGACGTTCATATGTTTCCCCATTATGATATTCAGAAGAAATATTTATTTTGATATTTCCATTTCCTCCATTTTCATTCAAAAAATATCCAATAGGGAGATTTATATGTGAAAATACGCCTGTATCTATCATGGCTCTAGCTTCAAAAGTAATAGGTTTTTCACTAGTAATTATTAGCTCATTCTCTATATCCCTATATTTTCCTGGTGTATCAACAAAGCTTGTCCCGTTTTCTATCTTAGATATATCTAGTAAATAAATTTCTTTAGCAATTTTATAACAGTTCTCCAAATCAAATTGATTTTTAATTGCTACAGGAATAGTCATGCTTTCATTTTCATTTTCAAATAAAGCATTTTCTATATTATTACAATTTATATATAGTATTCTATCTTCAGTCCAAAATTCATTCGGCATATACGGTTCTATCGGTTCTGATAGTTCTGATGAGAGTCCATATTTTTCTGGATCATTTGTCAATTGGTTTATAACAATATCAATTGTTTTTTCCGTTTCCCCTGGTGCAAAAACAATACTGCCTTGTCTATCATCAACTGTAAAGTGGTGTTCATACCCTTCACTACTTGCACTACCTGAGTAAATATTGTATGAGAAAGAAACCTCTTGTTCATTTACCCTATTTAACTCAAATGTAACTGTAGCAGTATTTTCAGAACTATAATTTGCATAGTAAGGACCTGAAATTTCATATGACACACGTGCCTGATGGTCTATGCCTGATGGAGAAATCCAATCTACAGCTTGTGTATCTGATTGTACATCTATTCCTGATGTGCTAATCTGATTTACTAATGAATTAAAAGTAACTTCATGCTCCTTGGTTAATTCGGTGTCATTATTAAAATACTCATTTTTAATTCTGCTTATCTCATCTTCTATCTCTATCATGGTTTTAAGGTTATTTAGAGTAAGCTCACTCCCATCCACAGATACAATTTTTTCTAAATCTATATCATCCGTTGTTAGCATTGCCTTTACTTCCTGTAAAGTAAAATCTTTTCCGTCAATATTAATCATCGATGTCTCTACAATCCCATCCTCATCAATAATACCCAAATCAGTTAGATACTCAGTTATATCACTAGTGTTAGAAATATCTCCGTTAATCTCCTGTAGTTGACTGAGTATATTTTGGTTCTCATCTACTGAATTAAACTTTGTTTGATTGATATTAGCAAATGCATGAATAGGTAACCCAAGTCCTACCATACATATAATTAATATTACACTAACAATTCTTTTACACAAGTGTTTAGATAACATTATTATACCTCCTCATAGTTATACATACTTATTGATATGTGTTATTAAAATCTCAACTACTCTATTTTTGTTAAAAGTTTTTCACATGCTCCCTTTATATTCTTTTCTTCATTATATTATAAGTTATCTATTCAAACAACATATTTCGGATATATCATCCATATTTATATATATGTATTTCGAAATTTAATCGAACACTTCTTGTTATCTGTATTTAACTTTTAATGTTAAAACTGTTTTACTTTAAAAAACTAAAATTGACTTTGATTTGCTATTGTAATATAATTAATAAAAATAAATATTCACAGGAGTTTTTATGCAGATGTACAAGTTTGGCGATTATTTAGAAACATTACTCATTATTAAACAAATAGATAAAAAACTATTTTCAACTATGATCGGTATAAACCGTTCACAGCTATATCGTTTTTTGCGAAATGAACAAGTCCCTACACTTGAATTGCTCGAAATTATATCTTCAAAACTCAATCTAAGAGTTTCAGAATATAACAAAATGTTAGAGAGCTATGAGTGTTCTTTATATGGTACTCATATCATCGAAAGCAGAAAGATTATCCATAATATATTAAGTTACTATGTCCATAATAAGGATTATTCTTATGATATTACTCTAAGACCAGACAACAATATGTTTTTTTCAGAATTGCAAAAATCAACAATCCTACCTCTTAGCTCAAAAAATGAGGTTATACTTGCAATTTGTAAATTGCTAGAAATGGTTAAAAATACAAAAACAAAAACAACAATAAAAATCATTCTGCAACCAGAAATGACTGAGATAATGAACCTTTTATCATCGTTATTAAAAGATTTAAAACAAAGTAGCAAAGATATCACCATCGAACATATTATACGTTTTAGAAGCACTTTTTTAGATTCTAATAAATGCTATAACCTTAAAATATTAGAGACATTGCTGCCTCTTGCTAGCTATCAAAATATTTACAAAACTTACTATACAATGGCACCTGGTTATTCTGACGGACATCATGAGTTTTTGCCAGCATTAGTATGTATGAATAATGAAATGGCTATCACTATTTCATCTGATTGTCAAAAAGGCATATTCTATTCTAATGGTTTATCAGAGGTTATAGATGTGTTAATAGATGAGTATGACAAAGTAAAAACCGACTGTTTACCTTTATTTATCAATACAAAAGATGAAATAACATTTTCGTCGTATCTACTGGAATTTGAGCAAAACATCAGTGCAGACAGTTATATTCTACAACCTGAAAACTGTTTTCTTTCATTTCCTACAGAAATTATAAAGAATAAATGCAGTGAAATTAATGCTCCAAAACAATTCGCAGATCTTTTAATAGACAGAAAAAAAATATTCGAAAGTAGGCTGAAGAATAATACAGTTGTTGAAATCATACCATTAAAGGCACTTGATAGCTTTGTAAAAAAGAGAAAATATCTTTTGCTTGGTGAAATTGTTCTTAATATCGAAGAAATAAGTTCTATACTTGAAAATCTATTATACTATATCGAAAAGAAAAACAACTACTTTCTCTACTTGATGAAAGATAATAATGAATTTACATCAATTAAGTCGTCTTTTTATATATTAGGCGAAGAATTGTTATATATCATACCTTCTTATGCAAACTACGAAACATCTGATAATACAATTATTCGAGAAAGTGAAATAATAAGAAGTTTTAAAGATTTTCTAAGATCATATTTTAAAAAGAATAATTCAATCATTTGTCAAAAAGAAGTAGCTGATATCATACGCAAAAAAATTAATGATCTTAAATAAAAGGTAAACTCTTTATAATAAAATGTACTAAAAAGATATTGACTTATCATTGAATTTTCGCACAAGATTTTGGTACAACTCTACCAAAATAGTTTAAGAGTTCTTATTAGAAAAACAGTAATATGACTTACTTTTTTTCATTAGCCAAATTACTGTCTTTAATTTTCATGTTATTTAGTTATTTTTGCTGCAATCCCTCATCATATAGCATAAAAAATGTCTATAATACATCATAAAAGGAGTATAATAAATATGAAAGAAATTAAGCTTTATAATGTTATTTTTCCAATCTGGATTATTCTATTTCTACCACCTGTAATTCTATTTACTCTTGCAGGGAACTTTGTAATTGATTCTCTAGTGGTAATTGGTTGTTTTTATGCTTTTAAATTACGAAACTATCAATTTGATCTAAAATCATTTTATAAAAAAAACATACTTAAAGTCTGGATATTTGGTTTTATTGCAGATTTTATTGGAGCTATTATATTGTTTCTTACGCTAACTGTCGTAGATAATACCTTTGATATACCTTATGAGGTTACTAATGCAATTAGTTATAATCCATTTAGTAATGTTGCAGGATTTTTGACAGTTGTATTTGCAATGCTTGTATCATGTTTATTTATATACTTATTTAATTACTACCGTACATTTAAGTATATAAAAGAAGTAAAACTTAGATTTAAATTAGCGCTTACAATTGCAATAATAACAATTCCTTGGACTTTTTTAATACCATATAAATGGTTGAATTAAGTTAATACCCCCCATTTAGCTAAAGCTATATGGGGGGTATTTATAATCTTATATAATTAATTTATACTTATTTCTTTTTCTCAACAGGAACCCATATTTCACAAAAACAATCTGCATCATTATCTTGTGAGTACAATTCAAAATCAGTATCATCAATAATACTATACTCTGAACCAGGAAGAAACTCTGAAAAGATTTTTTCCCATGTTTCACCTATACAATCTCCGGTTTCCCCAATACATTTAAATACGGCCCATACTGTAGGTTTTACCTCCCATATGGTATATCCCTCCGGTACATTACCACCACTAAATTCCATACCTATGCCATAGTCAAAATGTGTACTTTCTTTTGATATTGGTGCACAAGCTCCATAAGTATCATGCTTAGTAGTGTTTTGTTTGAGAACATCAAATGTGCCATTTTCGCCACATTCTTTCCAAAAGTCTGGAATTTCAGTATTTCCCTCTTCTGAAATCGATTCATTTCTAAACTTTGCAACCTTAGCCAATAATTTAAATGCTTCTCGTTTTTCAATCCTATAGTCCATAACAGTACCACCTTCCACTTTTATTTTAATAAGAAGACGATTAAAAGACTTTAATTTCATACCTGCACGCCTCGCCACATTCGGCGCAATACCATGAAATCTGTAAAATGCCTTTGTAAAACTTTCTGGCGAATCATAACCATATTTTAAAGCAATATCAATTACCTTTACATCAGATATAGTGAGTTCCTGCCCAGCCATAGATAATCTTCTATTCCTGATATATTTATTTGCTGTAATACCCGTAACTAAACTAAATGTCCTATGAAAATGATAACTTGACATGTATACATGTTTTGCAACATCTTCATATGTAATAGGTTCTAATATATGCTCTTCCATATAGTCGATTGCTCTCTGCAAGTTTTGAATAAAATCCATTTTTCTCACCTCCATGTACTAATTGTACTAAAATATAACTGTTATTTCCTATCCTACCTTGCTTACATTTGTCTTTATGAAATATATCTAAAATTATTAATAAACTTAAAAAAAGCATAATATTATTAAAATGGAATACGGAGTTCTAAATGCGTATTCCATTGAATTCTTCTATACAGTTAATCTCTTTTTTATTATCATTATCAATTATTAACCCAGATTTTTCTGTTAGTCCTATTACTCTATGTTTTAGCATCTTGGACAAATTATTAAGCCTATCTTTTTTATCCTCATTATAATGTGGACATACTGAGAAATCAACTATATTTAGACCTTTTTTATTATCAAGTCCTATTATGTCACTATCATTAGATGTTTCAATGCTTTTGCCAAGTACAACTGCACCCGCACTATTGCCAATTATTATTTTTTCTTTGTGTTCTTTAATTAAATATTGTGAAAATCCTGATTTATTCATTATATCCATAAGCTTATACGTATTACCACCAGCTATATATATGACTTTAGCATCAGAAACTCTTTTCCAATCCTTATATAAATCAACATACTCTACATTAATCAATCCATATATAAGCATCTGTTTCCTAAAAAATTCATAATACTCCACTTGTGAGCGTGTTGTTGCTGAAGGTATAAATATGATTAAATCGTCTTTTTTTATCCTTGATATCCATTCTTTATCTATATCCTTTGATTGTGGATAATATGATCCCCCATTTAAAACAATCATAAACTACCACCCTCTTAACATAAAATTAGCACGTTATTTACTTATTAGTTATCCAAAAATTATTACTTTTAATTTTCTATCTCATCATTTAAAATATCATTAAATAATTCCTTTTTAATATTTGGTATCACATTTAATTTGTCTACTACATCAACAGGAATATCAAGTTTTTCAAAAATGTCATCTAAATACATATAGATTTTTTCATCTGAAAGAATGATTCTTTTTGGTATTATTTTATTGTCACTAAATAACGATAATAAATAATTCTGAGCGTTCTCAGCTATATTATATGGATGTGTCAGTGAATAGCCAACTATGATCTCCATATTTACACTTGCGGTTAAAAATATTGATGGAAAGTAAATCTCTTCATTCTCCTCTACTGGCATTATATGATAAAAAGAATCTATTTCCCAAATATCATCTATTATTTTACATGTTTTCTTTATTCGTCTTACTTGCAATTCATTATAGTTAATTGGGATTTCTATTACTCTTTCATTTTTTTCATGTAACTCTGAATAGCTATATACAACATCTGTATAGGTATTATCTAGAGAATATTCTCTAACATTGCACTTTCCATATTGTAATAATGAAGCCTTATCATAGTTTTCTTTTAGATCTATTATATAATCATTTATTACACTAAAAATTCGTTCTAATAAATTTAATTCCTTTGGATTTATTAATCTTGGAGTAAAACCAGGTTTGAAAACTCTAAAAGACGGCCATTGTTTTTTCCCATTAAAAGTAATTCCCGACATTTGAATTAATTCATAGTCTTCTTTTTCAATATCCTTTCTATCGTCAAAGTAAAGTGTACATGTATCCATTACGTGAATCATTTCTTCTTCTAAATCATATTTGCTATCTAGTAATTTAAAATAGCTTTCTATTCCTTCTAAACCTTTATAAATAGATAATCCAAATGCCTCTCCAGCATATCCAAGTATACTACAGAAAAAAATATCTTCTTCATCATGAAATTTAATCCCAAATACATCTGTGTTTCCAAAATCTTTCCAAGGCTTTAGTTGAGAAAACTTTTTTACTGCTTCAAATAATGACTTTACTTTTACTATATCGTATTCTGTTTCTATGTTATTATTGTTGTAATCATCTTCATATGCTAAATATTCAACATTATCATTATACTGATTAGCTACTTTAATCCATGATTCTTTATTCTTTTTAATAGTCTCTAAAAATAAATCATAATCCTTTTTTTCTATGATATTTTCTTCATATAAGAACTTATAAAATTTTTTTAGTGAAGTTATATTTTTCTTTATTGTATATTCTGTAGCAAATGTTTTTCTTATAAGCCAATCACTGAAAAACATATCTATCTCTGACCACCCTGCATCAGCAGTTATCACTTCATAATATGTCAAAAATTCGTTAATATAAAACTCTACATTTCCAACATGATTTTGTACTGTTTTAGAGGTTAAACCTGCTTCCAATAACCAATATTTAAAACCCCCAAGGAGTTTTTCATTTATTTTCGTGTTGGTATTTTTTTGTTTCTCATATAAACTGTATTCCATTGCAAACCTCTTTTCTATTTATTCTACTAATCTAAGTATATTCAAATTATTTATTCATAAGATACTCATTAAATTCTTTAGAAATTTTTTAATATTAATAGTTAAATTTTTTCAAAACACTATATATTATGAACTATATCATAAAAATAATAATTCCGCATCTACATTTAGTATAATTTCCGTATTAATCGCTTCAAATGTTTTAATAAATTATTTTTAAATGTATTTGATATTTCAATTAAATTATGGATTTGAAAATATTTCTGAAATTCGGACTTTTTTATCATTTTACTATTAATGTAATTATATCATAAAAAACTCATACATATATTTTTATTTATGTTATAAATAACTAAATAATTCATTATTATTCAATATTTCTTAATATGGAAATAAACCCATGAGATGCTATATAACAAAGGGTATAAAATCGAAATCAATCGATTTTATACCCTTTTACTGCTGCCCCTAATGCTCCTATAATTTGCGAATTATAAGGCACATATATTTCTTTTTTTATCTTCTTTTCTATAATTTTTTTAATGAGATTACTTTTCGCTACACCACCACTAAAACTTATTTCTGCATTAAGATTTATTCTATGCAACATAGTAGATGCTCTGTCTCCAATTGACTCTAATATTCCTAGAAATATACTTGCTTTATCCATACCCTGAGCTAACAAACTTACAACTTCTGATTCAGCAAAAACAGTACACATACTAGATATTTTTTGTGCTTTTTTATTAATGTCTATCTCTTCATCAATTTTTTCAATATCAATGCCTAGTGTTACTGCCATTACTTGTAAAAAACGTCCTGTACCCGCAGCACATTTATCATTCATAAAAAAATCTATTACATTCCCGTTCTCATCAATATTTATAACTTTACTGTCTTGACCGCCAATATCTAATATGGTTCTAGTATCAGTGTTTAAATAATGCATTCCTTTTGCATGACAAGTAATTTCTGTTATTGCTTTATCTATGAAATCCATAGAAATTCTACCATAACCAGTACCTATTACGTTTACTATCTGGCTTTTATAGATTTTATTTTTTTCTAATATCTCTTTATAAATATTTTTAGAACTCTCTTTTGGATTCCAGCCTGTAGGACTTATTATATAATCTACTACTTCCCCATTAAATAATACTGCCTTTGTGGCTACTGAACCTGAATCTATTCCAATTGAATACAATTTGATGCCCCTTTCAATCTATATATTGATGAATTTTTTCTTTTTTTTCATCTTTAAACTATGAATTCCTTCGGTTTTTAAATTAGGGGTTGCTTGTATTAATTTTTCAACTCTTTCTTTGTCTTCTTTTTTTATCATTATGGATATACCACAACACACACTTAGTTCTCTTGGAGTTGGTGATATTGTATATTTTATTCTGTTCTTTTTCAGTACTTTTTCCATTAGTAAGCCGTTATTATGATTTGGAAATAGAATGTATGAATACATAGTTTAATCTAACCTTCTATCATTTCTAAGAATGCTTCTAACCTTGTCTTAATTTGACCTGCATCTTCTAATCCATACCCTGTTTCTATCATTATAACAGGTATTCCTTCTTTTTCTAGTGCTTCTTTAACACTTCTAAACTCACTAGCATAACAGGTACAAAATGGTAGAGTATAGTATATTACTCCATCTGCATTATATTCTTTATACAAGCTTACAATGTCATCAATCCTATCAGTATTTGGCGTAAATACTGCACAGTTTGTTTTGATATATTTATCTGCTATGTTTTTAATCATACCATCCATGTCTTTACTTTCTTCTGAAATTAAATTTTTAAAATATTTTGTTCCTGTACATGTTTCTTCCGCTACAACAGCAGCTCCACTTGTTTCAATAATATGATGCATTTTCCAGTTAGGAACAGCCATAGGTGTACCAGTAATAAGAAGTCTTGGAGCATCTTTTTTGTATACTCCTATACCTTTTTTCACTCTTTCGTCTAATTCATCACATAGCTTTTCTGTCATTTCTATAAATCTCTCTGGATCATCATAAAAAGCTATTTGTGTTATAAGTAGTGTATCTTTTCCGCTTATCGGTGAATTATCTAGTTTTCTAAAATCATATAATCTTTTAAGTACTTTTCTCTTTTTATTATGAATTTTTATTCTTTCATATAAAACATCTTCTGTTATAGTGTTACCAGTGACTTGCTCCATTTTTTCTTTGAATAATTCAACTTCTTCTTTCCATTGTTGCTTGTTCTTTTCTCTTTTCATTTGTGGTAATTCCATTACATGAGTATCTATTTCTTCGCTAAAAATTTCCCATGCTTTTTTCTTTGCATCACAAGTTGTTTCCCCTACTATTAAATCACATGATTGAAAGTATGGACATGTTTTACCAAAATAAGCTCCTACAGCTGCTTTCACTAATGGACAAGTATTTTTAGGAACTATTTTTTCACCATCTGGATGCCAAAAATCCGAACCTGCACAAAGCCCAACACTTACTCCTCCTGCTGCTGTTATTATTTCGTCTGGTACAAATACACAAAATGTTCCTACTACTTTTTTATTATCTTTTTTTCCTTCATTTATTTCTTTAATTCTTAAACCATGTATTTCTGAAATAACCATATTAAAATAATTCATTCCTTCAGGTCTGTTTTCTTGTGACATGTATACTTCGCTATAAAACTCTGGTAAAACTTCACAAAGTTGATCATGTTTTTCTAAGTCAATATCTAACGAACTCCACAATTGTTTGTAATCTGCCATTAATAAACCTCCTCAAAGCTTTTCAACCTAACTTTTATTATTATACTATACAGGCTTAACATTATTAACTAATATTTAATTATCATATACAGTTACAAACTTTTATAAATTATTTTAATAATAACTAAAATGAATTATTTGAAAATAAGTACAATATAAAAATATCCATTTTGATATCACAAATAAAGATAAAAAAATAAGTGATTTGTCTCATATTTAAGACATTCACTTATTGAATACAATGTATGCTTTTATTCTACTTCTTATTCTGTTTTTCTATATCTAGCAAATCTTTTTTTGATATTCCAGATTTGCTTAGTATATCTATTATAAACGATGTCTTCTTTTCTACATACGTATCAATATCATATTTGTATTTAACTGCTAGTTTTTTCTTTAGGTTACCATATTCTAATGCTGCATCTTTATTTTGTCTTAAATAATCTCTTAATAGCAAATGATTTTCTAAACTTACACAACCTCTGATACCTGCGTATAAATGATGCGGCATCCATTCTTTAATAACTGTATTATATGGTACTTCATCTGATACTCTCTTGAATGCTTCTCTACCTTTAATACCCATATTTCCTTCATGCTCATAGCCTAGGCTAGCAAGTCTTTTAATCACATTCTTTAAATCTTCATCATTTTGTACTATTATATCTATATCTATTATTGGTTTTGCAGCTAACCCACATACGGATGTACTACCAACATGCTGTATATCTACGTTTATTTCCTTCAATTTTTCTAAATATACTGCTTTTAGTTTTTCGAATTCCTCTGCCCATTTTGGGTTATAATCTTCTACAACTATCTTTCTTGTCATTTATAATCCTCATTTCTATATCAATATAATCCAAAATTATTCATTTATATTTTTTTACCTAAGAATAGAGCTACTAAGCATTGTTTTTCGATTTTACCTCCATTATTATCTATTATCTCTTTTATCTCTTTAAGTAAAGGCTCTTTTTTCTCTTTTTCTAAAATTCTATGACGTGAATGAGTGTTTAATAAACCAACATACTCATCTGAAGTATATGTATGCATCCATTTATATTTCTTTATTTCTAAGTTACTAAAAAGCTCTGTTGCTTTAATATTTTTTCCAATGTCATTTATATCTTCTTCTGGTGTAGGCATTTTCTCGTCATTTAATTCTGGTGCATACTTTTTATATAATTCTCTTATTTGATTATATATCTCATCATATTCTTGAACATGCACTGTCCAAAAGAATGCTAGTGAACTACCTTTTTTTAGAATTCTATGGACTTTAGGATAACCTACTTTAGGGTCTACAAAATGAAAGGCTGTTGCTGATATTGCTAAGTCATAATCATTTGATTTTATCTTTGCCTCTTCAAATGATCTATGAACAAAATTAATTGTTTTTTCATTCTTGAATTTTTCTTGTGTTAATGCTATAAGTTCACTTCCAAGTTCAACACATGTTATATTATTATACCCAATATTAACAAAACCTTCTGTCGCTTTTCCTGTTCCACTTCCTATTTCTATGATTCTATCATTTTTATCTAAATCAGCATATTGTACAATATCTTTAAATAACTTTGCTGGATATGTTGGTCTGTTTTTTTCATATTCATTTGCAATATCATTAAATGTATTTTTTCGCTCGCACTCCATATTTTATCACCTCACACTATTTTATACATAATTATATTATTATCCCTACAATTTATCAATAATTTTATTTTGTGGTATGTTAATAAAAAATTGTATTTTATTTATACTCTAACGAAAGACCTACACCTACTTCTTCTAAGTTTACAATGTTAGACAATGCTATTTTTGATTTTAAATCTGTACAGTGACATGCATGAATCTCTTTTATGTCTGCTTGTTTGAAATAGTCTATAGTACCTTCTAGTTGTTTCTCACTTGGATTTAACAGATGAAATCCTCCTATTATATCAATGATTCTATCGTCTTTACATATTTTTTTTGCATGTTCGATAATATTACATATACCTGCATGAGAACATCCAGTTATTATTACTAATCCTTCTGATGATTTGTAAACTAATGCAGAATCATCTATTAAATAATCATCTTCTTTAATACCGTTTTTTTCATATTTCCCTATTGGTTCTTTATTCTCGAAATTATTACATCTTTCTATTTCACCAAGAAAAACAATTTTTTCTGTTAACCAAACATGTGATTTGCTCAAATTCATTTTAAAATGTTTGCTTAATTTTTCACTGTTAATAATACTGCCTATTTCTTCATTATTATATTCCTTATGTAAAAACGTTTCTGGATGTGCTATAAGCGTTGGTATTTTATAAGCTATACTTTCTATCTTTGCTTCTGAATAATGTCTAATTAAAGGTATTATGCCCCATGTATGGTCATTATGTCCATGTGATATTACTATGTAATCTATATCCATAAGACTTATATTCATTTTCTTTGCATTTTTAATAAATGCATCTGAATAACCTGTATCAAATAATATTTTTATTTCTTCATCTTGAATGTAATATGATACTCCTGGTTCTCCCAAAAAATATCGATCTATAAATGTATTATTATCTACCAAAACTTTTAATTTCATTTATACCCCTCATTCTTTTATCGTTTTTGTACTTTAGTACTTAACCCTATCTTAATATAAATAAATATAATATCAATATTTTGTAATTCATAAAAAAGTCTGCAAACGATTTGCAGACTTTTTTGGGCTAATTTTTGTTATCTTGGTTCAACTATTAATTTTATAGCTGTCCTTTCTTCACCATCAATTTGAATATCAGTGAAAGCTGGTATACAAATTAAATCAACACCACTAGGAGCAACAAACCCTCTTGCTATCGCTACTGCTTTTACTGCTTGATTTAGAGCACCTGCTCCAATTGCTTGGATTTCAGCCGTACCTTTCTCTCTTAATACACCTGCTAATGCTCCCGCAACAGAATTTGGACTTGATTTTGCTGACACTTTTAATACATTCATGGAAAAAAGCCCCCTTTAATTATTTGTATATATTATAAAAACTAATATTAGAATTCAACAAAAACTGTTAAAATCCTCCTACATTGATAAAAAAATAAAAAATAAATATTATATGCTCATTATTATTTACCATATTTATTATATATGTATAATTTTGTATTATATTTTTACATAATTTTCTTCTCTTTGTATATATTATTATTTAAAAATCATATTTTTATAAATCTATGAAATAGTTACAATTTCGTAAAATTTTTATTATTTAGTAAATATCAGCTGTCATTTTATGTATTATTAAATACCTATATACCTAATTATATAAAATATTTTAATTTTTTGAATAAATTACTCTAAATAATTCATATTTGTATTGTATTTCCATATGGAGTAATTAATCCTAATTTCCTATAGATTATAAAAAAGAATTTTATATGTTTACTTTTTTGAAACACATTTACGAAAATTATATTAATTATCTATAGTTTAAATGAATATAATTTTCTATGTGTTATAAAAAGTCTTCATATTAAATTCTAAAGGTTGACTTTTTTGAAATGCATTACACAAATTATATATAGTTAACTTTTAAGGATAATAATTTACTATGCATTATAACAAAATCTTCTATCAATAAAAGTCATTTGTTGATTTTGTTGAAATCTATAAACGGAAATTAATTCTAATTTCCTATAGATTATAAAAAAGTCTTCATATTAAATTCTAGAGGTTGACTTTTTTGAAATGCATTACACAAATTATATATAGTTAACTTTTAAGGATAATAATTTGCTATGCATTATAAAAAGAGAAGCATAAACTTCTCTTTATTTTGCATATTCAATAGCTCTCGTTTCTCTAATAACATTTACTTTTATTTGTCCTGGATATTCTAATTCATCTTCTATTCGCTTTACAATATCTCTTGAAATATGAATAATATCTAAATCACTAATTAATTCTGAATCAACTATTATTCTAATTTCTCTTCCTGCCTGTATAGCAAATGATTTTTCTACACCTTCGAAAGAATTAGCTATTTCTTCTAATTTTTCTAATCTCTTAATGTAAGACTCTAAGGTTTCTCTTCTTGCACCAGGTCTTGCAGCTGATACAGCATCAGCAGCTTGAACTAGAACAGCTTCAATTGTCTTTGGTTCTATGTCTCCATGATGAGCTGCTACAGCATGTAAAACAGCTTTAGATTCTCTGTATTTTTTACATAAATCTACTCCAATGCTAACATGTGGTCCTTCAACCTCATGATCAACAGCTTTACCAATATCATGTAATAATCCTGCTCTTTTAGCAACTTTCACATCTACACCAATCTCAGCAGCCATAATACCAGCTAAATGTGAGACTTCCATTGAATGTTTTAAAACATTTTGACCATAACTAGTTCTAAATTTAAGTCGGCCTAACAATTTTACTAATTCTGGATGTATGCCGTGAATACCAGTATCAAATGTTGCTTGTTCTCCAACTTCACGAATCTGATTATCAACTTCTTTTCTAGCTTTTTCAACCATTTCTTCAATTCTTGCTGGATGAATCCTTCCATCAGTTATCAGTTTTTCCAAAGCTATTCTGGCTACTTCTCTCCTTATTGGATCAAATCCAGATAAAATAACTGCTTCTGGAGTATCATCAATTATTAGATCTATGCCTGTAGCAGTTTCTAAGGTTCTTATATTTCTACCTTCTCTTCCTATGATTCTTCCCTTCATTTCGTCATTTGGAAGAGCAACTACTGAAACTGTACTCTCAGCAACATGATCAGCAGCACATTTTTGAATAGCATATGATACTATTTCTTTAGCTTTTTTATCAGCTTCAAGCTTTGCATTATTTTCAGTTTCTTTTATTAGTATAGCAGCTTCATGACTTATTTCTTTTTTAATATCATTCAATAATAACTCTCTAGCTTCTTCAGATGTTAATCCAGATAATTTTTCAAGCTTATCTACTTGTTGTTGATATAAAACTTTAATTTGTGATTCTTTTTCTTCAAAAGTTTTAATTTTCTTTGATAAAAAATCCTCTTTTTTCTCTAAAGCTTCACTTTTTCTGTCTAAAACCTCTTCTTTGTGAATAAGCCTTCTTTCTAGTTTTTGTAGTTCATTTCTTCTATCTCTATTTTCTCTTTCCATTTCGGTTCTAAGTTTGTGAACCTCTTCTTTTCCTTCTAATACATATTCTTTTTTAATTGTTTCTGCCTTATTATAACTATCTTCAACTATTCTTTTAGCTTGTTCTTCTGCTGTCATAATTTTGTTTTCAGCAATATTTTTTCTTATATATATACCAAGGAATACTCCTACAACTGCTCCTATTAATCCTCCTGCTAATATTTCAAGAATAACAAGCACCTCCTTTACTATTAAATTAATTCGATTATCTTACATTTGCATTCAAAATGAATCATATAAAGTCTTTAAATTTAGTATCTATAAAATTTAAAGCTTCCATTGTTAGGAATGTAAAAAAATAAGTTCCTGATATTACGTAGGAATTTTAATTATTTTCGATATACAAAATTCATGAACCTATGTTTAGTATTTAATAGATTTTGTAAAAGAAAATATATAAAATAACATGTTTTCTATGGAAAATTATTTTTTAATATCCCTTAACCTATAAACGAAATTATTACCACTTACTTATAATTTCCTATAGATTATATAATTTTTCACTTCTCTTATAAAATATAAGTATAAATAAATTTTTAATATAATATAGTAAAATTTATTATTTCTATTATATTATAAAATATAAACCGAGTTTACTCGGCTCATAAAAATCAAATATAATAATTCATTTATATATTATATTTAAAAGCTGATATCGTCTTTATTTTAATACTTTTGAGCATATATGTCAAGTATGCTATTAACCGTCATATAGCATCGTTTACCTCTATAGTTGAATAATAAAATAGCTGTCTTACAAACAAAATTATATATTATAGCATTTGATTTTCTATTAATAAACTATGTTTACTATATATTTATGATGATTTTATCCTAAATATTTATCTTCAATATTATTTTTAAATTCTTTTATTGCTTTGCTAATTGTATTTATTTTAAAACCTTTTCTATATAAAAAAGCTTTTATCTTATCTTCATATTTTCTATCAAATATTTTTTCTGGAATTCTGATTTTCTTTTTTATAACTTTCATAACTACATCATAATCATCTACTTCTAGCTCTTCAATAACTCGATTTATTATATCTGAGCTAACCCCCTTATTCTTTAGACCGTACAAAGCCATATTTTTGCTTTTAAGCCCATTCTTATTATGATAAGTTATATAGTTATAGGCATATTTAAAATCGTCAATGTACCCTATTTTTTTGAGTTTAGCTATGATTCTATTAACCAAATCCTTTGAGTAATCTAACCCTATTAAATAATTATATATTTCTTTTTGAGTCTTTGAGCTATATGATAATTTTTTAATTGCTTTGTTTATACATTCATAATCAATTGATTTTTTTTCTAAATACATATTCTCCATGTAACCGATTTTTTTATTAATATCTAATTCATATTCTATAATAATATCCTTTGACAATGTATAACTATATTCATTATCAATATATATAGCATATATTTCATTTTCTTCTTCTATATTTGTAATTACCATTAATACCTTTACCTCCAAAAAACTCCTATTAGCTAATTATTAGCCAATAGGAGATCGTCTATTCATTATCTGATTCATTTTCTATTTCTTTACCATCATTTAATAAGTCATGTTTTTTTCTTACTTTGTATTCAATTTCATTTAGTAATTCAGGATTTTCAGATAAGTAAAGCTTTGCATTATCTCTACCTTGTCCAAGTTTATTATCTTCATAGCTATACCATGAACCTGATTTTTTAACTATATTATCCTCCACAGCTGCATCAAGTATACATCCCTCTTTTGATATACCTTTTCCATATATAATATCAAATTCTGCAATTCTAAAAGGAGGTGCAACTTTATTTTTTACAACTTTTACTTTTGTTCTATTACCAATCATTTCATTGCCACGTTTTAACGTCTCAATTCTTCTTACATCTAATCTAATGGATGAATAGAATTTTAACGCTCTACCACCAGTAGTAGTCTCAGGATTTCCAAACATTATACCAACTTTTTCTCTAAGTTGATTTATAAATATTGTAACCGTGTTTGATTTTTTTATAGCACCTGCAAGTTTTCTTAAAGCTTGTGACATCAACCTTGCCTGTAATCCAACATGGCTATCTCCCATTTCACCATCTATCTCAGCTTTTGGTACTAAAGCTGCAACTGAATCTACTACTATTACATCTACAGCACCACTCCTAACTAAAGCTTCTGCAATTTCTAAACCTTGTTCTCCCGTATCTGGCTGAGATACTATTAAATCTTCTGTTTTAACGCCAAGATTTCTAGCATAAACTGGATCCAAAGCATGTTCTGCATCTATGAAGGCTGCGGTTCCTCCATTTCTCTGACTTTCTGCAATTATATGCAGTGCTACTGTTGTTTTACCAGAAGATTCTGGTCCATATATTTCTATAACTCTTCCTTTTGGTACTCCCCCTATACCTAATGCTATATCTAATTGAAGTGCACCTGTTGAAATTGATTCAACATTAAGTATTGAATCTTCACCGAGTTTCATTATTGAACCTTTACCAAATTGTTTTTCAATTTGACCTAGTGCCATTTCTAAAGCTTTCTTTTTCTCTAACATAATAACCCAGTTTCCTGGTTCACCACCTTAATAATATTTCGAACAAACGTTCTATAGATATTATATAATACTTCTTATATATGGTCAATCTTTTTTAAATTTATTGTGAAAAAAAGTCTGAAAAATTTATATTTATCTATAAAATTAATATATTTATTGCGTGTTATAAAAAAATTATGAACTGTTGTCCATAATTTTAATGCATATTTATATTTCCTTACCTAGCAGCAATTTTCTCACCAAATCAAATACTGTATTAGCTGTTTTATTTTGAACCTTGTGCCTATCTCCTAAAAATACCCTTTTCACTGTATATTCTTTATCTTTGAACACTACACCAAAATATACTAAGCCAACAGGTTTTTCTTTCGAACCTCCTGTAGGTCCTGCTATTCCTGTCACAGATACGGCTATATCTATATCACATTTATTATATAATCCACGTGCCATGCCTATTGCAACTTGCTTACTTACTGCTCCATATTTGTCTAAATCCTCTGGACTTACACTTACTTCATCCATCTTAGCCTGATTACTATATGTAACTATTCCTCTATCAAACACTGCAGACGATCCAGGTATTCTTGTAAATCTGCTACTTATTAGACCTCCTGTACATGATTCACAAAAACCTATTTTAAGACCTTTGTCCATAAGTATTTTAAAAACAACCTCTTCTAATGATTCTAATTCTTTACTAAAAATATATTCTCCTATTTTTGCTTCTACATGTTTAACTGTATTTTCTATTAAGCTACCTGCTACCTCTAACTTGTTCGATTTTGCTGTCACTCTTACCTCAACATGTCCATCTTTTGCATATGTAGCTATTGTAGGATTAGTTTGCTTGTTTATTAAATCAATTATAGCATCTTCTACATTCGATTCACCTATTCCAAAAACACTAAGCGTTTTAGATTCAATTATTTCATTAGTTTTCTTTTTTAATTTTGGTATTACACAATTTTCAAATACATTTTCAAGTTCTCTTGGTGGACCTGGTAGTAATATTACTATTTTATCGTTTTCTTTAACATAAATCCCAGGTGCAGTTCCAACCTCGTTTTTTAGGGCTTCACAACCTTCTATTATATAAGCTTGCCTTTCTACCGACTTAACAAATTTAATATTTCTAGCATAATAAAAATCATCTATATCTTTCATGATTTTTTCGCTAAATATTAACTCTTTGTTTAATACAGATGCTACACAATCTTTAGTTATATCATCTTCTGTTGGACCTAATCCTCCAGTTAAAATGATTAGGTCTGATCTATCTAGTGCAGTTTTTATAATTTCTTCTAATCTTCTTTTATTATCCCCAACTGAAACATGATAATAAACATCAATACCTATTTTAGCTAATTCTTCTGACAAATACCTTGAATGAGTATTAACTATATTGCCCAATATTATTTCGGTTCCTACGTTTATGATTTCGCTTTTCATAACTGGCCTCCTAGTCGTTAGTTTTGTTAGAGTGAGAACTAAATACTTTTCTATTATTATACATATAGTCTATAGCAGAAATTATTGTAAAAATAACAGCAAGTATTACAGAAATCGTATCAAACGGTAACCCAATCAAACTAAAAGGATAATTATCTAATAGTAGTGTTATAATAGCAACTATTTGTGTGATTGTTTTTATTTTACCCCACCAACTAGCAGCTATTGTTATTCCTTCTGAAGCAGCTAAAACTCTAAATCCTGTTATTGCAAACTCTCTTGCTATGATAATCATAACAACCCATGCTGATATTTTGTCCATTTGGAGTAATGATATCAATGCAGCTGATACTAGTAGTTTGTCTGCTAATGGATCCATGAATTTACCAAATTTCGTTACTTGATTTCTACTTCTAGCAATATATCCATCTAAACTATCTGTTAAAGCAGCTAATATAAATAAACATACAGCTATAATATCTCCATAAGGTATTTTCACTAGAAGGAAAAACATAAAAAATGGAACTAAAAATATTCTTGCAATAGTTAATTTGTTAGCTAAGTTCATTCAATATTACTCCCTTCAAATCATATTCAAAATGTTCCTTTATTTTAACTTTTGCAATTTCACCAATTGCCAGTTTTTCTTTTGACTGAACATATACAATACCATCAATTTCTGGACAATCCATATATGATCTTCCAATGTACAAATCTTCATCTTCAATTTCTTCTTCTATAAGCACTTCATATATCTTTCCTATTTTTTTGTTATTTATTTCATCAGATATTTTCATCTGTAACTGCATAATCATATCATAGCGCTCTTGTTTTGTTTCTTCTTTGATTTGATCATCTAATAACGCAGCTGGTGTACCTTCTTCTTTAGAATAAACAAATACTCCTAATCTGTCAAATCTATACTCATTAACAAAATCTAATAATTCATTAAATTCTTCCTCTGTTTCACCTGGAAATCCAGTTATTAATGTAGTTCTTATTATTATATCACTTATTTCACTTCTTAGTTTGTTAATCAGTGTACAAATATTCTCTTTAGAAGTTCCTCTATTCATTGTTTTTAATACTCTATTATTTATATGTTGAATAGGTATATCTACATAGCTTAAAACCTTTTCATTTCTTTTTATACTTTGAATCAACTCATCTGTAAAGGTTTCAGGATATATATATAATAATCTAATCCATTTTAAACCTTCTATTTTATTGAGTTCATCTAACAAAGTAGCTAACATATATTTACCATATAGATCTATCCCATATTTTCCTGTATCTTCTGCTGTGAGAATTATTTCACTGACACCTCTGTCGACTAATAAGTTTGCTTCCTTTACTATATCTTCTATATTTCTACTTCTATATTTCCCTCTAAGCTTAGGAATAATACAGTATGTACAATGATTATCACATCCTTGTGATATTTTTAAATATGCATAGTGCTCTGGTGTTGTTAAAACCCTATTACAATTTTCAGGATATAATGAATTAATACAATCTATTTTATAATATTTTTCTCCAGCTACAAGCTTATTTATTACTTTAAATATATCTGTAATATTTCCTGTACCAACTATAGCATCTATTTCTGGAATCTCTTTTATTAATTCATCTTTATATCTTTGAGCTAAGCAACCGCACACGATTATATATTTACAGCTTCCTTCATTTTTATATTGTACAGCTTGAATTATTTCATCGATAGATTCTTCTTTAGCATCATTTATAAAACTGCATGTATTAATAATTATCACTTCTGCATTTTTTAAATCATCAACAAATTCAACATCATTTTCTTCTAATATTCCTATCATTATTTCTGAGTCTATTGTATTCCTTGAACAACCTAGTGACAATAGTGCTGCTTTTAGCTTCATTACATATCTCCTCTCAAGCCTAAATTATTAGTAAATGCTTTTAATTCTTCTATTGCTTCTTCTATTTTATTATACATAATTATTTTATCATATTGTTCTATTTTATCAATCGAATAATTGTATAAGGGGTCGTAATATTTTTCCATAAGCTCTTTAATAACATATTCATAATCTTTATTTTTGATTCTATCTATAAATTCTAAAACTACTTTTTTACCAAGTGCATTTTTAAGTTTACATATCGCAAATATAAGCCTATCATCATTTTTTTTATCTTCTTTTATATAATCTTCTAATGCTGTTTCTATTCTATTATTAATATTAGTATTTAATAATATGTGTCTTCCATTTATTAATTTAGCGAACAGAAACTGTGGCATAATAACTTTTCCTATTCTCTTACTTTCACTTTCAGTAAAATAATATTTACTCTTTTCATCTCTTAATATTTTGTATAATTCAGATTCAAAACTTTTTTGCGAACATGATTTATTATCAAAAGATATTGAACCAAATACTGAACCACTATTTTGAGCCATTTGTTCTAGGTTTAATACTGGATAGCCTTTCTTTTTAAGTATATTTAATATTTTTGTCTTAGCTACCCCTGTATATCCATGCAAAACTATTAATTCTAAATCTTTATTATATTCATTTAGCCAATTAATGACATATTTTCTATAGCTTTTATAACCTCCTATTACCAGATAAACCTCTAATCCCATAATACTCAATACTTGAGCAATTGAATTACTCCTCATACCACCTCTATAACAATAAACAGCTATCTTTTTATCATTACTACATAGTTTTTTAAGTTTTATAAAGTAATCATATAATTTGTCAGAAGCATATTTTAGTCCTAACTCTTTTGCTTTATCTTTGTCAACTTGCTTGTATATATAACCTATTTCTTCTCTTTCAGAATTAGTAAATATAGGTAAATTATAAGCACCAGGTATATGATCCTCTTCATATTCAATGGGACTTCTTACATCTATAAAAATAACATCTTTTCTCTCAATTATATCCTCAATTAGAACCTTATTTAACATTATTGTACACCTACTTTTTAAATATCTTCATATGTAACGAAACTCCTACTCACTTCTAACCTAGGAGTAAGCAATTCACACTAAATCGAGATTTAGATTCTCTGCTTAAATAGTAAACCGCCAAACAAAATTTAATTGACGGTTTTATAATCTATGCATTATTATCAGCATATTCTTCTTTGCTTACTAAAACTTTTCTAGGCTTACTACCTTCGTGGCCTCCTACTATACCTCTTTCTTCCATTTCATCAACAATTCTCGCTGCTCTTGCATAACCAACTTTTAATTTTCTTTGAATATATGATATAGATGCTTGTTGTTCGTTGATAACAAGCTCAATTGCTTTTGTTAGTAATGGATCTACATCTTCATCTATGGGTTTTACAACGCTTGCTTCAATGTTATTTATTATATCTTCTTTATATTCCTGTGTTCCTTGGCTTTTTAAGAACTCTACTATCCTTTCTACTTCTTTATCATCAATATATGAACATTGCACCCTAATTGGTTTAGATGACCCAACTGGATAATATAGCATATCCCCTTTTCCTAAAAGCTTTTCTGCTCCATTCATATCTAATATAATTCTTGAATCTGATTGTGATGAAACTGCAAAAGACAGCCTTGAAGGTATATTGGCTTTGATAGTACCAGTAATAACATCTACTGATGGTCTTTGAGTAGCTACAATTAAATGTATACCTGCTGCTCTAGCCATTTGTGCTAATCTACATATACTGTCTTCTACTTCTGTTGGTGAAGCCATCATTAAATCTGCTAATTCATCAATTATGATTACTATTTGAGGCATCTTATCCTTATCTAAATCTTTTATCTTTTCATTATAACTTTTTATATCACGTACACCATTTTCTGCAAAACTATTATATCTATTAATCATTTCTGTAACAGCCCAATTTAAAGCACTAGAAGCCTTTTTAGGATCTGTCACTACAGGAATTAATAAATGTGGTATGCCGTTATAAATACTTAATTCAACAACCTTTGGATCTATCATTATTAATTTAACTTCATCAGGTTTAGCTTTATATAATATACTAGCTATTAAAGTATTTATACAAACACTTTTCCCTGAACCAGTAGCTCCAGCTATAAGCATGTGTGGCATTTTTTCAATGTTAGCAATAATTGCTTTCCCAGCGATATCTTTACCTAATGCTATACTAAGTTTACTTTCTGATGATTTGAATTCTTTTGATTCTATGACATCTCTTATTTTAACACTATCCTTGACTCTATTTGGAACTTCTATACCGACAGCAGCTTTGCCTGGTATAGGTGCTTCAATTCTTACACCAGATGCTGCTAAGCTTAATGCTATATCATTTGATAAATTTACTATTCTACTTACTTTAATACCTGGTGCTGGTTGTAATTCATATCTAGTTATGGTAGGGCCTCTGCTGATTTGTACTATTTTTGAATCTATTCCGAAATTTTTCAGAGTATCTTCAAGCTTATTGGCATTATTTAATATGAATTTTTTTTGATTATCATTATAATCAATACTAGCTTTTTCCAAAAATTCAATATCAGGTTTTTTATAATTATCATATATACTTTTACTGTTACTTGGATTTATAACAACAGTTTTATCTTCTTCTATAGAAACATTCTTTTCTGAAGCTTGTTTGTTAACTTTTTTATCTAATAAATTAAATTTGGGCACATCTCTTGTGTAGTCTAATATCTCAATTTTTTTATCCAAATCGGATTTTTGCTGCTCAATATTTGTATTTTCTAGTTTAATATCGTCTTGTTTCTTTATGATTGGTCTATCCTCTACTACTTCTTCTACGTCTTCATATACAAATATAAAATCAAGTATTGCTTCATAAGCACATTTAAATATCCTATAAATACTCTTAAAAAAGCTTCTTATAATCTTTACAAGACTAATCTTAGTTAATAATATGAATGTTACTAAAAGAATACATGCTAATACTATATAAGTACCTATAACACCAAATAAATTAACAAACATGTAAGCTAGAATTGCTCCTATTATTCCTCCGCCTTGTAAGTTACTACCACTTTCCTTAGCTATTTTTAATTTCTCCATAAATGGTAAAGATGTAATATCTCCAAATGCTATTATATCAATAATAATTAAATAACATATAAATATTATGAATAAAAGTATAAGATTCCTTTTAAAGCTTTCTATCTTATTTGCAAATATAAGTAAACCTGTAAGCATAATTATTATTGGAATAAAATACCCTCCAAAACCTGTTAGCATCCAAATGTATTTCCTAGTCATATCTCCAATATAACCAGCCGAACTGCTTTTTAAAAATACGTAAAATAATAACCCTAGCCCAATACCAACTACTCCTAATATTTCATTCTTATAGCTTCTTTGTTGTTTTACCTTTGTTCTTTGCTTAGTATTTTTATTACTGCTTCTTTTGTTATTTTGACTAGCTGTATCTCTTTTACTCATCATACCACCTCTTATGAGTATTTCTTTTTTATTCGTTAAAATCCTGCTATTTAAATAAGTTTAGTACTATTATAACTCCTCCTAATATCCATAGATAAAAGGAAAAATAATATAATTTTCCTTTTTTTAACATAGTTATTAAGAATTGTATTGCAAACAATCCTACTATTGTAGATATTACAGTTCCAATTATTATTGGTGCATTTAATACAGCTCCTCCTCCAGAAAAAGCCTCGCCTATTTTCAATAAAGTTGCTCCAAATATACTTGGTAATGCAAGAAAAAATGAAAATTTTGTTGCTAATTCTTTGTTTAAACCTACAAGTAATCCTCCTACTATTGTAGAACCTGATCTAGATATTCCTGGTGTTATTGCAACACCTTGTAGTATACCTATAATAATAGCATCTATGTATTTAAAGCCAGTTATATTTTTCTTGCCTGTAGCCATTTTTTCACTAATCATTAATATGAATCCAGTTACTATTAAAGCTATTGCTACACTAATAATTGAAGAATATAATCCTTCGAAAAAATCCTTTAACAAAAATCCCATCAATGCTGTAGGAATACTACCTATAATAAGTAACATATCTAATTTCCTGTATTCATTATTTACTCTAAGACCTTTACCTTTAAATAAATCACCTATCATCTTAAAAAATTCAACTACTAATTTATATACATCTTTATGATAAAATATAATAATTGAAGCTAATGAACCAAAGTGAAGCATAACTGTAAAAAATACAGTTCCTTCTGTTATTCCAAAAAAACTTTGTAGTAAAACTAAATGTCCTGAGCTACTTATTGGTAAAAATTCAGAAATACCTTGGAAAATACCAAGTATTATTGCTTGAAATAAAGTCATATAAGAACCTCCTGTAAAAAACTAAAGTGTTAATGGTTTTCACTAACACTTTACTGAGTAATTATAACACAAATTAACTTTTTTATCTATACTAAACAATGTAAATCAGAGCCGTATAAATTACTATTTTCTAATATTAAATGGTAATTTAGAAGTTTTAATTATTAACCCAGATTATTCATAGTGCTTTACTCTAAGTTATAAATAATCAAGTGTTAACTAGCTTTCCATTAATTCATAAAGTTTAGCTATAGCCTTATCTAAACCTCCTACTTCATCTATTAATCCACATTCAACAGCTTCTTGACCTATTAAAATTGTTCCTACATCATTAGCTATTTCGTCTGTTTCATACATTAATTGTTTTAGGTATTCTCTAGAAATATCTGATGTTCTCAAAATGAAATCTAATATTCTCTGTTGCATCTTTTGAAAATATCTAAAGGTTTGTGGTACCCCTATTACTAAACCAGTCATTCTTATTGGATGAAGTGTCATAGTGGCTGTTGGAACAATATATGAATAATCAGACGAAGTTGCTAAAGGTACTCCAATACTATGCCCACCACCTAATATTAATGAAACCTTTGGTTTACTCATACTATTTATCATTTCTGACAACGCTAAACCAGCTTCTACATCTCCCCCAACTGTATTAATCAGTATTAAAAGACCCTTAATTTTAGGATCTCTTTCAGCAGCTAATAACTGTGGTATTATATGCTCATATTTTGTTGCTTTTTTTTGTGGTTGAGCAACAATATGACCTTCAATCTCTCCAATAATCGAAATAAAGTGTATATCTTCTGGAGGCATAGGAATTTCTTGATTTCCTAGTTCTTTTACATTATTCAGCTTATGATTCCTCTCATTTATAATTTTTATATCTTCGTTTTTTTCATCTTGGTTTATAATTCTCTTTTCATCATTTTGCATTTATTTACACCTCTTCATAATTAGATTATCATTAGTTTTTACAAATAGCCTAATTATATACTTTGGTATCATTACTTAGTTGAAATTCCTTGTGTAAAGCATTTATTGCTTTATTTACATTTTTAGTTTGTATTAGACACCATATCGTTGTATGAGAATCAGATGTTTGAAGAATGTCAACCTTTTCACTATATAAAGCATTAACTATTCTTTGCATAACACCAGGTTTCCCACACATTCTATGTCCAATTATACTTAATTTACTAAGATCATTAACAATATTGTAATCATAATCTTTCTTTTCGATTATTTTAATAAGTTTACTTAAATCACTTGAACAAATAGTAAATATTATTTTTTCTACGAAAAAATTTATTAAATCTATGCTTATGCCATTATCAGCAATTTCTTTCATAAGTTTATTAATCATGTTTTTATCATTCTGTGTACTTATAGTTATTTGTGTTTTATTTGACTTATGAGTCAACGCACTGATGATTTTTTCATCTTTAAGAAAGTTATTAGATTGTACTGAATTTGTAACTAGTGTTCCGCTGCTATCATTAACAGTATTTCTTATCAAAATCTTCATGTTTTTATTTTGTGCTATTTCTACAGCTTTAGGATGTATCACCTTTGCACCATCTTCAGCTAATTGATAAAGTTCATTATAACTTATTGTCTTAATTACTCTGGCATCAGATACGATTTTAGGATCAGCAGTTAATACCCCATCTACATCCGTGTATATTTCTACTAATTCACTATTTAATGACTCACCTAATAGAACTGCTGATGTATCACTTCCGCCCCTACCTAATGTTGTTATTTCTCCATTTTTAGTCATGCCTTGAAAGCCTGTTATTACTGCTATTTGGCCTTTTTCTAAACAATTTAATATTTTTCTTGTATTTATATATAAAACTTCCGCATGGCCATAATTAAAATCTGTTATTATACCCGCCTGTCCTCCTGTAAAAGCTGTTGCATGAAGACCTCTTTCATTTAACATATTAGACAAGACCACAGAAGATATTATTTCGCCACATGACATTATCATATCCATACTTCTTAAATCGACAATATCTTTATTGATTAACTCAATTAGAGAATCTGTTGCATACGGGTCTCCTTTTCTACCCATTGCAGATACTACAACAACTAAACTATAACCTTCATTATATCTTTGTAATATTCTGTTTAAAGCATTTTCTCTTATATCTTTATTAACTAAAGATGTACCGCCAAATTTTTGAACAATTATTTTCATACTTTCCCCTCTCTTACAACACATCATATTAGTCATCCTAATATATATAATATCTTCGAGAAGGGTTTTTGGTTCATGTTTTCTAATTTATAGAATTATAGAAATAATTATTATCTCATTCGTAGAATGAGCTTCATTAAAAAAAAGTATTTAATTTTCTATGAATAATCTGGGTTATATATTAAAATGTTTTATATAATACATACACTATTTTTTATCCTTCCATATCTATAATTAACATGTCATTACCTATTTTTTTGATTGCTTCCCAGGGGATTTCTATTTCTGACCTATCATTGAACATTATAAATTGGCTTCCGTTATCAGGAACAAGCAGTGATATAATTTTGCCTGTTTTTTCATCAATTAATAAATCGGAATTTCCTATAATACCTAGCCTGCTGCCATTATTTATATTTAAAATTTCTTTACCTGCCATTTTAGTTAATCTCATATTATACCTCCTTTCTATTATGTAATTCTAATTAGTATTGTTTTTTTAAGTTTATTTTTAATAATTAGTATATTTAATTTTATGAAACTATTTTAAAAATATTCATTATCATTTATGATAATATCAATTTAGATATATATTGCTATTATTACTCCTCTACTTAATAAAAAATCTCTAAAATATTTTGAATTTATCAAAATGTTTTAGAGATTCTATTTTCTATGCTTCTTGTTTTAAAGAAACTAAACTATTAAATTTTTTATTGACTTCATCTTTTTCATTAACTTTTCCTACATATGCAATATTGAGTTTCTCTTCATAAAATAGTATTTCAATAATTTGCTCTATATCTTCCAAAGTAATTTTGTCAATCTTCTCCAATCCTTCTACTGGAGGAACAATTTTATTTAATAATAATTCAGATTTTCCTAGTGATATCATTCTACTTGATGTACTTTCTAGACCAATGATATAATTGCCTTTTAATTGTTCTTTAGACCTTTGCAGTAAATTTTCATTAATGCAATTTTTCTTAATTTTATTTACTTCTGCTAATATCATATCTACAACATCTACTATATATTGAGGATTAATCCCAGCATATATAATAAATGCTCCTGCATTACTATATAACAGTGGATATGAATATATGGAATATGCTAAACCCTTTTCTTCTCTAATCTTTTGAAATAATCTAGAACTCATGCTGCCACCCAAAATATTATTTAACACCATTAGTGAATAATAATATTTACTACTTGCTGGTATACCTTGCATACCCATACAAAGGTGAAGCTGTTCTGTTTCTTTACTCTTATAGAGAAAATTACTCTCTATTTCAGGAGCCACATGTTCTTTAATTATATTATCACTATAACTCCAATTTTTGAAATATTTTTCTATCAAATCTATAGCTTCTTGAGTTTTTACATTTCCTGCTATTGAAACTACTGTGTTATTAGGTATGTAGTGTTCATTAAAATAACGCATAATTTCACTTCTATCCATGTTTAATAATGTATCAGCATGTCCAAGTATAGGAAATCCTAATGAATGATTATTAAATATAGCTTTTGATATTAAATCATGAGCTATTTCTTCTGGAGTATCCTCATACATATTTATTTCTTCTATTACTACTTTTTTTTCTTTCTCTATATCATCTTCATCGAAATTAGAATTAAATATCATATCACTTAATACATCTACAGCAGTTTCAAAATGCTCATCTAACACCTTTGCATAAAAACAAGTACATTCCTTAGATGTAAATGCATTAATTTGACCTCCTATATTATCAATAACTTCAGCTAATTCCTTTGCTGTTCTATTTTTTGTTCCTTTAAATAACATATGTTCTATAAAATGTGACACGCCGTTGTTATTTTCTTTTTCATTTACTGAACCAGCTTTAACCCATAATCCTATTGTTACTGATCTTACATGAGGAATCTCTTCAATAACAACTCTAAGTCCATTTTTTAAAGTTATTTTATTGTACATTATTCTCTCCCTTATTTTATTTCTACCTAAGCATAGTTAATTATAAATCATAAACCGTAAAGTTTCAAGACAAGAACATTTATTTTAACCCTTATTATTTATATAACTTTGAATAATGTCTGTGTAGTTTTGAATTATGAACAAAGTACTAAAATGAATCACTAATTCATTGGAAGAATGAGTTTATAATAGTATACGATTTTAATTTCCTATGATTAATCTGGGTTTATTATATCTGTTATTGTTCCGAGTTTATAACCTTTTTTCCTTAGCTCTTCAATAATAATTGGTAGTGCTTTTATTGTTTCTGGTTTAGGATGCATCAACACAATACCTGAATTACATGCTTTGCTTAAAACTCTCTTTATTATAATATCCTTCGTGCTATCATTTCTCCAGTCAATTGTATCTATACTCCACATAATAATTTTATAGTTTAATGCCTTTGCAGCTTTTATTGTATTATCGCTATAATGTCCTGATGGTGGTGCGAAGTATTTACATTTTACGTTAATTATACTGTTGATTATATTTTCTGCTTTTTTAATCTCATTAGTATTTTGAGTATAACTTAGATTTCCATATTTCTCATGGAAATAACCATGATTACCAATTTCGTGTCCTGCTTTGTAAATACTTTTTAAAACTTCTGGATTTTTTTTTGCCCATGTTCCAGTAACAAAAAAAGTTATTTTAACATTATTTTGTTCTAAAATTTTTAGCATATCAGGTATATACTCTTCTCCCCAATCAACATTACATGTCAATGCAATAATCTTATCATCTTTTGAACCTTTATATATCAAAGCTTCGTCGACATCAAAAACAGTTGCATTATCATTTAACCTAACATAACCAAATATTGATAGAATAATTAATACCGCAGCTACAATAATCATAAGCACTTTTCTTTTAGATATAAAAAATATTCTTCTCATATAATAAACCTCCATTTATTCTATATAACAATTAATATTAATAAATGAAGATTTAAATACCTAATTAAATGTTTTTTACAAAAATAATTTAATTTTCTCATAAAAAAAAGCTACAATTAATAATTGATAGCTAATTTTCTTTTTAGAACAAAGTCTTCGTTAAAGTTTAAAAGGAAGACTTTGCCCTCCATATAACGAAATTATAAAATTATCCGTTTAAAAGATTCTAAATTTCTTACATGTTATAAAAATTATAATATTGAGTACAAAAAAGCGTAAACCAATAGGTTTATGCCTTTTTATTATTTTCTTCATCTTTAGGTAAAGCATCTTTTCTCGATAAATTTATTCTACCTTGGTTATCAATTTGAGTTACTTTAGCTAGTACTTCATCTCCAACCTTTAATACATCTTCTACTTTCTTGATTCTTTCTTTCGCTATATTAGAAATGTGTATTAAGCCTTCTTTTCCAGGTTGTAATTCAACAAAAGCTCCAAAATTAGTTATTCTAACAACCTTACCTAAGTATATCTCTCCTACCTCTATTTCCTTAACAATATTTGATATTATCTTAATGGCTCTTTCTCCACTTTCTGCTTCATTTGTAGAGATAGTAACTTTACCATTATCTTCTATATCTATTTTGACACCAGTTTCATCTATTATTTTATTAATTGTTTTTCCACCTGCGCCAATAACATCTCTAATTTTTTCTGGATTAATTTCCATAGTGAAAATTCTTGGTGCATATTTTGAAAGCTCTTCTCTAGGCTCTGATATAACTTCAAGCATTCTGTCTAATATGAACAGTCTACCAATCCTAGCTTTTTCAAGTGCTTCTGTTAATATTTTTCTATCTATACCATGAATTTTTATATCCATTTGAATAGCTGTTATACCATCTTTAGTTCCAGCTACTTTAAAATCCATATCACCTAAGAAATCTTCCATACCTTGAATATCTGTTAGAATACTAACATTATCTTCTTCTTTTATTAATCCCATTGCAATACCTGCTACAGGCTCTTTAATAGGTACTCCTGCATCTAGTAACGCTAAAGTACTTCCACATACACTTGCTTGAGATGATGAACCATTAGAGCTCAAAACCTCTGATACAAGCCTAATTGTATATGGAAAAACATTTTCATCAGGTAATACAGGTACTAATGCTCTTTCTGCTAATGCTCCATGACCAATTTCTCTTCTACCAGGACCTCTCATCGGTCTAGTATCTCCTACACAGTAAGGAGGAAAATTGTAATGATGCATATATCTTTTCTTTTCTTCTTTATCATTTAATCCATCTAAAATTTGTACATCTCCAGGAGCTCCTAGTGTAGCTATTGTCAATGCTTGAGTTTGACCTCTTGTAAATAATCCAGAACCATGTGTTCTAGGTAATAAACCAACCTCGCATGATATCTTTCTTATTTCATCTAATTTTCTATTGTCAGGTCTATTCTTATCAACTGTTATCATTTTTCTAACTTCTTTTTTAAGCATAGAATTTAATATTTCATTTATATCAGTTATATTTTCAGGATATTTTTCACCAAATATCTCTTTTACTTCTGTTTTTACTTTTTCAATATTTTCTAATCTTTCTTGCTTTTCTATAGTTTTTATTGCATCAACAAGTTTGTTTGAAGCAAACTCAATTATCTCTTTCTGTATTTCTTCATCTACTTTAAATAATTCTACTTCTATTTTCTCTTTTCCGACTTCTGATTTTATACTCTCTACAAAGTCACAAATTCTTTTTATTTCATCATGCGCAAGTAATATTGCATCAAGCATTTTTTGCTCTGAAATTTCATTAGCTCCAGCTTCAACCATCATTACTGCATCTTTTGTTCCAGCTACTACAAGCTGTAAATCGGAGCTAGCCATTTGCTTTTCATTTGGATTAAGAACAAACTCATCTCCTATTAATCCTACTGAAACAGCTCCTGTTGGTCCATCAAAAGGAATATCTGATATGCTTAAAGCTATTGAAGAACCTACCATTGCCACCACATCAGGTGAACAATCTTGATCTACAGATAATACTGTTGCTACTACCTGTACATCATTTCTAAATCCTTTAGGAAATAGTGGTCTTAGTGGTCTATCTATCAATCTTGATGTTAAAACAGATTTATCACTAGGTTTACCTTCTCTTTTGATAAATCCACCAGGTATTTTACCCACTGAATATAATTTTTCTTGAAAATCAACACTTAAAGGGAAAAAATCTATTCCATCTCTAGGTTGTTTTGAAGCAGTTACATTTACCATTACAACAGTATCACCATATCTAACAAGGCAAGAACCATTTGCTTGTTCACAAACTTTTCCTGTTGTTACTACAAGCTTTCTTCCTGCAATGGAAATCTCAAAATTTCTTTCCATTATATTATTTACCTCCTTTTTAGTCCTAATTTACTCTACTCTTCATCATACATCTATGAGCTTTATAACTATTACTAGTATGTTATTATATTGTCCAATTATCAAATGTATATATGTTTATTTTTATGTAATTTATTAAACTGTATTAAATGCAAATTAAAGTTTTTTTGCTTAATCTAACTCCTACTAGATTTCTTCGTTGGAAAAAGCAAAAGTTGTATCTGTTATTCATTTTATAATATGACTCACTACCTATTTTCTTCAAGTGAATTCACAAGAAATCATATATTTAAGTTCTCTACTCATGAACAACAACATAAAATCATAGATTTTATTTCTCTGTTTAATACTATTATAACATATAAAAATACACACACTAACTTATTTAATATCTAACTTTACCAATAATAACGAACTCTCCAATTTAAATAAATCATAAGGTAGACTTTGCTCTAATCTATTTAAAGAAATTATTTCATAATTCCTTATAGATATATAAAAGTCTTCTACTATTTATTATTATTAAAGTTGACTTTTATAAAATTCATTAGTAATTATATCATAGTTTTCTTAATAATTATAATAATAGAGCGGGTACATCCCCGCTCCAAATTACTTTCTTAATCCAAGTTTTGCTATTAGATCACGATATCTTTCAATATCTTTATTTTTTAAGTAGTTTAATAAACCTCTTCTTTTACCAACCATTTTCAATAAACCTCTTCTTGAATGGTGGTCTTTTTTGTGTTCTTTTAAATGCTCATTTAAATCATTAATTCTATAAGTTAATATAGCAACTTGAACTTCTGGTGATCCAGTATCTCCTTCGTGTACTTTGTACTGCTCAATAATTTCTAATTTCTTTTCTTTACCAATCATTAATATACCTCCTAAATTTATTATACACCTTAAGCTATGTACCTGCCGAGGTAACAAAATACAGAGCAAAAGGAAATCACAATTTATTTTATCACAACCCAATATTAATGTAAACCCTGATAATTAATATAACCTAAATAATTATATTAAGTTTATCATGATATCTAATATTTTTATCCTTTGTCTTACTTTTTTATACATACTATATCTTTTTTGACTTGGCTAATCAATTCTTCTATGTCATTAAATTTTCTTTCGGGTCTAATAAAATCTAACAATTCCACTTTTATATTTTCCCCATAAATATCCTTATTAAAATCTATTAAATGAGTTTCTACTACTATTTCATGTCCATCAAATGTTGGTGTCATACCGACATTTGTTATACTATCAAAACTTTTTTCACCATATATAACTGATGTTTTATAGACACCTAACCGTGGTATGATGATATTAGATATTTTTATATTAGCAGTAGGAAATCCTAACTTATTACCTAGACATTTGCCCTTTATTATTTTACCTTGCAAACTAAAATTTCTACCTAATAACATATTAGCAATATTTATTTTCCCATCTTTTATTAATTTTCTAATATAAGTGCTACTAACTATTAATCCACTATCACATTTAACAGGAGGAACTACTATTATTTCAAAGCCATATTTTTCTGATAATTTTTTAAGAACCTCTATATCTCCTTGTCCTTTATAACCAAATCTATAATTAAAACCTACAACTATTAGTCCAATATTGAATCTACTGAGTAGTACCTTTTTAATAAATTCTTCTGGAGTTAATTTCATTATATCTTTACTAAAATCTATCATGTATAAGTAATCAACATTCATCTTTTCAATTTCTTCAGCCTTTTGCTCATTATTCATCAGTAAATCAGGCTTATAATCTTTATCTAGTATGCACTTAGTATGATTTGAAAATGTAAAAACCATACTTTTTAAATCAAGTTCTTTACTTTTGTTTTTCATAATCTTTATTAACCTTTGATGTCCTATATGTAAGCCATCGAAGTTTCCTAAAGCTATGGCTACTTTTTCATTTATTTTTATATTGTCATTTATATAAAGCTGCACATCAATCACCTTTTATAAAAACTTTTTGCATTTTTAATAATTTTCTATTATTAATTATTTCAATTTTACCAATGCCAATAAACGTATCTCTACAATAAACTCTATATAATTTATTTATATCATATTTACTATCATTAAGGATTATTTTAACTCCATTTATTATTCGTTTATAATGAATATCATTTAATATGAATTTTTCAAAATTATAAAGAGCATAATCTATTGGTTTCAGAATACATTCTAATTGATGTTTTTGTGCCATTTCATCAATTTCTTCAACGGTTTTGGCGCTATTTATATCAAATATACCAACTTTAGACCTTAATAAAAAATTCATGTATCCAAAAGTTCCTAGAATTTCGCCAATATCATTACATAATGATCTAATATATGTCCCTTTGGAACATTCTACATCAAATAAAGCACTTTGTTCTCCTATATGGACTATATCTATATTATAAATGAATACATCCCTTGCTTTGAGTTCTATGTTTTTCCCTTCTCTGGCTAATTCATATAATTTTTTACCATTATGTTTTAGTGCTGAATACATGGGTGGTATTTGCTTAATAGCTCCTCTAAAACTATTTATAGCGTTATATATTTCTTCCTTATTTACTTTTTTATCAGATGTTTTTATTATTTTCCCATATCTGTCTTGAGTATCAGTTTGCTTTCCTAACATTAGCTCGCATCTATAACTTTTTTTATCATCTGATAAAAATTGTGCTATTTTAGTTGCTCTTCCTAAGCAAATAGGGAGAACGCCAACAGCATTGGGGTCTAATGTTCCTGTATGACCTACTTTCTTTTGACAAGCTTTTTTTCGAATAAAACTAACTACATCATGCGAAGTCATACCGCTGGGTTTAAATACATTTATTATTCCATCCATTATATCACCCTAAATATTTTTCGATTTCAAGTATTATTTTGTCTTTTACACAGTCAATTGTATTACATAATGTAAATCCAGCTGCTCTAACATGGCCACCACCATCAAACTTTTCAGCTATCTTTGCTACATCTACATAACTTTTAGACCTCAAACTAACTTTAATTTTATTTTCCTCTATTTCTTTAATAAAACAAGCTACTTCTACAGTGTCAATGTCTCTAGCATATTCCACTATTCCTTCGGTATCTTGATTATTATAACCATTAACATTACTACTACATACAATAGCTAATCTATAATCATAAAAGAATTCTATATTTTTTAAAGTTCTAATAAAATACAAAGCATCATTTAGTTTTATACTTTGATAAACCCTTTTTGTAATATTGTTTAAATCTATACCTAAGTCTAATAGTTTACCAGCTATTTCATGTGTTTCTTTTGTTGTGTTATCATATTTAAAGCTTCCTGTATCAGTTGAAATAGCAACATAAATACACGTTGCTATTTCTTGATCAATTTTTATATTCATCTGTTTTAAAATTTTATAAACTATTTCACCTGTAGAACTAGCATCACTATAGACAAAATTTATGTCTCCAAAACTTTTGTTACTTATGTGATGGTCAATATTAACGACTACTGCACCATTTAGTACATGTTCATATTTGCCCAATCTTTTTTCATCACCACAGTCTAAAACTATCACAACATCATAGTTTGTATCTTTGTTAGGTTCTATCGCTTTATTATAATTGGATAAAAAATTATATTTATCTGGTATATTATCGCTTTTAAGTATATCTATTTTATCACCATATTGTCTTTTCAATACTGTTCCAAGCGAGAACAATGAACCTAAATTATCGCCGTCAGGTTTTATATGAGATATGATACCTATTTTACTCGCTTTATCTAATTTAATTTTTAAAAGGTTAACATTTTCTTTAAAATTCATTTTTTTCACTCTCTTGTTTTTTTACCTTTTCAATTAATTGATTCATGTAAATACCATTCTCTATGGAGGTATCTAATGCAAATTCTATTTGTGGTATATATTTAAGCTTTATCTCTCTACCTACTTCTTTTCTTATAAAACCAGCAGCCTTCTGAAGTGCAATTATTGTATCATTTTTCTCCTTGTCACTTCCATAAACAGAAATATATACTTTTGCATATCTCATATCTTTTGTAACTGAAACTTCCATAATACTAGTCATTGGAGCTATTCTGGGATCTTTCAATTCATTTCTTATTAAACTGCTTATTATTTTTTTTATCTCTTCTGAAATTCTACCTAACCTCTTTGAACTCATAGTAAGTTCACCTCACTTAATCGTATGCGTCTTATTCTTTATATTCTATTTTCTTTTAACTTCCTCCATTACAAATGCTTCTATGACATCTCCTTCTTTAACATCATTAAAGTTTTTAATGCCAACTCCACCTTCATAACCTGTAGCTAACTCTTTTACATCATCTTTATATCTTTTAAGTGATCCTATTTCTCCTTCGTATACAACTACATTGTCTCTTAAAAGTCTTAGATTAGCATTTCTAACTATCTTTCCATTAGTCACATAAACACCAGCAATTAAACCAAAATTAGGAACTTTAAATGTTGCTCTTATTTCTGCTCTACCTGTAACAACTTCTTTAAATTCCGGCTCAAGCATACCATTTATAGCATCTTGTATATCTTCTATAGCTTTATAAATTATTCTGTATGTTCTAATATCTACATTTTCTTTATTTCCTAAATTAATAGCTGATACTGTTGGTCTAACATTAAAACCAATTACTATAGCATTTGAAGCAGATGCCAACATTACATCACTCTCTGTTATCGCTCCAACTCCACCATGAATAATTTTTACTTGTACCTCTTCATTGCTCAGTTTTTCTAACGATTGTCTTACTGCTTCTATAGAACCTCTTACATCAGCTTTTAAGATTATATTTAAATCTTTAATATTCCCCGATTTTATTTGATCAAACAAATCATCTAATGAAACTACTTGTCTAGACTTATTTCTTTCATCTCTGATTTTTTGTCTTCTCTTTTCACTTATATCTCTAGCCTTTTTCTCATTTTCTACAACATAGAAAAGTTCGCCTGCACCAGGAACTTCTGAAATACCCATAATCTCAACTGCAGTAGATGGGCCCGCTTTCTTTACTTTTTTACCTTTTTCATCAAGCATAGCTCTAATTTTACCACTAGCTGTACCAGCTATAAAAGCATCAGATACTTTTAATGTTCCTTTTTGAACAAGTACTGTAGCTACTGAACCTTTACCTTTATTTAATTCAGCCTCAATTACTGTACCAACTGCTCTTCTGTTTGGATTAGCTTTAAGCTCTAACATTTCAGCAACTAAAGTAACCATTTCTAATAATTCATCAACGCCTTCTCCTTTTAAAGCTGAAACTGGAACCATTATAGTATCCCCGCCCCAATCTTCTGGTACTAGACCCTGCTCTGTTAGCTCTTGTTTTACTCTATCTGGATTTGCATTTATTTTATCTATTTTATTAACAGCTACAATAATAGGAACGCCAGCTGCTTTAGCATGATTAATGGCTTCTATAGTTTGTGGCATAACTCCATCATCCGCTGCAACAACCAATATAGCTATATCAGTTATTTGTGCTCCTCTAGCTCTCATAGAAGTAAAAGCTTCATGCCCTGGAGTATCTAAAAATACAATCTTTTTGTTATTTATTCTAACTGTTGAAGCACCGATATGCTGAGTTATTCCACCCGCTTCTTTGTTTGCTATATGAGAGTTTCTAATATAGTCTAATAATGAAGTTTTTCCGTGGTCAACGTGCCCCATAACTGTTACAACTGGAGAACGTGGTTTTAAATCTTTTTCATCATCTTCAAAGTCAAGATCATCAGTATCATCTTCGTCTATTTCAATGCTTACTACATTAAATCCATACTCTTCACCAATGATAGAAGCTGTATCTAAATCAATTTCTTGATTAACACTAGCCATAACTCCTAATGACATCAATTTTGAAATAAGTTGTGTTGAGCTTATACTTAATTTCTCAGCAAAATCTTTTACGATTATTGTTCCATCTATTTCTATCTTTTTATCCTCTGAATTATCTTCATTTTTCTTTTCTTCAGCTTTTTCATTCTTTTTAACTTTTTTAACTTTTTCTTCTTTTTTGATTTCTTCAACCTCTTCTTCTTTTTGTTTTTGTTGTTCTGATGTATCAGTTTTTTTACTGAAAAGTTCTTCTATTATCTTAGCTAGCTCATCATCTACCGTACTCATATGATTATTTACTTCAACATCTACTTCTTTTAATTGACTTATTAACTTTTTACTACTAATGTCTAATTCTTTTGCAATTTGATAAATTCTTTTTTTGGTCATACTATACGTTCACCCCCTAAATTTTTAAGGCGATATCTTTTCTATAATAAATCTTCTAACACTGAAGAAAATTGCTTGTTACATACTACTATAGTTGATATCAATTCTTTACCAATGCTACGTCCAATTAATTCCTTACTGCCAACAATGTGATATGACAAATTGTTTTTATCTGAAAGGTTTGTGAATTTCTTCTTTGTGTTATCCGAAGCATCTTCTGCTATTATTAGCAAATAGCCCTTTCCTTTTTTTATGGAATCTACACATGGAGTTTCACCAGCTTTTATATACCCTGCTTTTTTTCCTATCCCAAGCATAGAATAAAACTTATTGTTCATCCTCTATCACCTTTCTTAACTGGTCATAAGTATCCGCTGGTATATCAATACTTAAAGTATTTTTTAATCTTTTTGATTTTAATTCTTTTTCTAGGCATTCTATACTTTTACATATATATGCTCCTCTACCGTTTGCTTTTCCACTTAAATCTATAAATACTTCATTTTCTTTGTTTTTAACTACTCTAATTAGATCTCTTTTATCTTTTCTTTCTCCACAAATAACACATTTTCTTAGAGGTGTTTTTCTTTTTCTCACAAGCAACACTCCATCTACTCAATATCATTTATTTGACTTTCACTTTTAATATCAATCTTCCAACCAGTTAGCTTAGCGGCCAATCTAGCATTTTGACCCTCTTTACCAATAGCTAATGATAGCTGATAATCTGGTACTACTACTAATGCAGATCTTTCATTTTCATCTATAATACTAACACTAACTACCTTAGCTGGACTTAAACTATTTGTTATAAATTCTGTTATATCTTTACTCCAAGTTATTATATCAATTTTTTCTCCTCTTAATTCGTCTACTATAGATTTAACTCTTAAACCTTTGTGTCCAACACAAGCTCCAACAGAATCTACACTATCATCATTAGAATATACAGCTATTTTGGTTCTTGAACCAGCTTCTCTAGATATGCTATATATATCTACTATACCATCATGTATTTCAGGTACTTCAAGTTCGAATAATCTTCTAACAAAACCTGGATGTGTTCTAGATAGTAATATCTGAGGCCCTTTGGTTGTTTTTTTAACCTCTAAAACATATGCTTTTATTCTATCTCCCTGTTTATACACTTCATTTTTTATTTGTTCACTAGGTAAAAGTACACCTTCTATTTTACCTAAATTAATCATAACATTATTTTTATTAACCCTCTGTACAGTACCTGTTATTATTTCTGTCTCTCTATTAATGAAATAATCATAAATTATTTCTCTTTCTGCTTCTCTTATTCTTTGAACCACAACTTGTTTAGCAGTTTGTGCTGCTATTCTACCAAAATTTCTTGGTGTTACTTCGATGTTCACAACATCTTCTAATTCATATTTGCTATCCATCTCTTTAGCTTTGCTAAGAGAAATTTCTAATAAATCATCTTCTACCTCATCAACAACTACTTTTTTTGCATAAACTTTTACATCTCCAGTTTCATTATTGATAAATACTTCAACATTACTAGAAGATCCAAAATTCCTTTTATATGCAGTAATTAATGCAGCTTCAATGGCATTTATTAATATGTCCTTTGATATGCCTTTTTGCTTTTCTATTTCATCCAAGGCTTGAATAAACTCAGCTCTCATTTCACCAAGACCTCCCTTTTAAATCAATATTGCTAAATTTATTTTTGATATTTGATCTCTTTGTATTACAAGTGGCTCGCTATCGTCCTCCTGTATTGTAACAACAGTATCATTATAATCAAGTAGTTTTCCCATAAACTTCTTACTACCATCAATAGCTTTATATAAACTAATTTCAACATATTCATTTAAATTTCTTTCAAAATCTTCATCAGTTTTAAAAGGTCTATCTATACCTGGTGAAGATACTTCTAAGAAATAATTTTCCTCTATCGGGTCCTTCTCATCTAATATAGCACTTAATTTCTGACTTATATATTGACAATCATCTAAGCTTATTCCGCCCGGTTTATCTGCAAAAACTCTAAGATAGGTATGAATACCTTCTTTTGCGAATTCTACATCTACTAAATAAAATTCAGTATTTAACAAAATATCTTTAACTATTTTTTTAACTAACTCAATAATACTTTTTTTATTCATAAATTCACCTCCAATATAATATACTTATTTTTTCATAAAAAACTAGTGTTATTCATAATAATAATAATCTCACAAAATCTACAAGTAGTTACTAAAGTGTATTATAAACACTTATGACAATAAATTGCTTAACTCTCATTCTATAATTCTTCTATGTAATAAAAATATTACAGTCAATTTTAATTATTCCTGAACATTAGTCAAATTATATTTATAATCATAATTTTCATCTATTTAGCTTTATAGCATATTTTTTATAATAAATTACTAAAATTATGATTACACTTATTTATTATGTAATTTGCTTTTAATGGTAACTATTTAAGAAATTTCAAAAATTATATATTTCATATAATAATTTTCTTTTATGCTGTTCATAATTTGCGAAATATATTATAACAAAATCTTCTATCTTAAAAAAACGTTGTTGATTTTGTTGAAATGCATTACGTAAATTATATTTATATTATTTATGATGTATATAATTTACTATGCATTATAACAAAAATCTTCTATCTTAAAAAAAACGTTGTTGATTTTGTTGAAATGCATTACGTAAATTATATTTATATTATTTATAAGGTTTATAATTTGCTATGCATTATAACAAAATTTTCTATCAAAAAAGGTATTGTTAATTTTGTTAAAATCTTACGGGAATTTTTCTAATTCCCTGTAGATTACAAAATTAAGGAGTGGGTTTTTCCCACTCCTTTCGTAATTTTTAATATGTTCAATATTAATAATAACATATTTTGTATTAAAAATCAAATATTAAAATAAACTTATTTGATTTCTTTCATACATTCCATCTAAACAACCATGTATTCTTAATGCTTCTACAGAAGTTTTATTAATCTTAGCTCTATTAACTAAATCCTCTATAGATATAAATTCACCCTTTTTTCTTTCATTAACTATACTTCTAGCTGCATTTTCACCAACACCCTGTAAAGATTTGAGAGGAGGTATTATTACTCCATTTTCTAGTAAAAATTTATCACTATCAGATTTATATAAATCAACTTTTTTAAGTTTAAATCCTCTAGCATACATCTCTAAAACCACTTCTAATACTGTCAATAAATTTTTCTCTTTAGCTGTCTTGTTGTTTCCTAACTCTTCCAATTGTTTTATTGTATCTTTTACTACTTCTATACCTTGTACTATCAGATGTGTATCAAAATCAACTGCTTTAGTTGTAAAATAAGTAGCATAAAAAGCCTGTGGATAATGAACTTTAAAATACGCTATTCTAAAAGACATCATTACATATGCAACTGCATGAGCTTTTGGAAACATGTATTTTATTTTTTTACAAGATTCTATATACCATTCTGGAATTTTCTTCTCTCTCATGTACTTTTCATCATCTTCTGTTAAGCCTTTCCCTTTTCTTACCTTTTCCATAATAGTAAACGATCTTTTCTTTTCTAAATCTCTATGAATAAGATATGTCATTATATCATCTCTTGTAGCAATAGCACTTTTCAGCGTTGTTACTCCTGCTCTTATTAGCTCTTGTGCATTGTTAAGCCAAACATCAGTACCATGTGATAAACCACTTATTCTGACTAATTCATCAAAAGTAGTAGGCATAGTATCAAGTAGCATTTGTCTAACAAACTTAGTACCAAATTCAGGTACGCCATACGTACCAACTTTACAGTTTATATCTTCCTCAGTAACACCTAAAGATTTAGTTGAAGTAAACAATGCCATAGTTTCTTTATCCTCTAGTGCTATACTTTGAGCATCTACTCCCGTTAAATCCTCTAACATTCTTATTATTGAAGGTGTATCGTGTCCTAGTATATCAAGTTTTAATATCCTACCACTAATGGAATGATAATCAAAGTGCATTGTTATAACACCAGATTTTTTATCATTTGCTGGATACTGAATAGGAGAAAAATCATGTACATCCTTATCTCTTGGTACTACCATTACTCCGCCCGGGTGCTGTCCTGTAGTCCTTTTAACACCCGTACAACCCAATGTCAATCTATTGGTTTCTGCATTATTTACAATCATATCTCTCTCACTAAAGTATTTTTTTACAAATCCATATGCCGTCTTTTCTGCTATTGTACCTATTGTACCAGCTCTATAAACATGTCCTTCTCCAAACAATTCTTCTACATAATGATGCGCAGTTGGCTGATATTCACCTGCAAAGTTTAAATCTATATCAGGTTCTTTATCTCCTTCGAACCCTAAAAATGTCTCAAATGGAATATCATGTCCTTCTTTTATATAATCATTGCCACACTCAGGACATTTTTTATCAGGCATATCAACACCACTTGAATAGCTGCCATCTAATATAAACTCACTGTGTTTACATTTAGGACAAATATAGTGTGCTGGCAGCGGATTAACCTCAGTTATATCACTCATTGTAGCTACAAAGGAAGAACCAACTGAACCTCTTGAACCAACTAAATAACCATCACTTAATGATTTTTTAACTAATTTCTCCGCAATAATATACAATACTGCATATCCATTTTTTATGATAGAATTAAGTTCTCTATCTAACCTATCTTTAACGATTTCTGGCAATGGTTCACCATATATCTCTTTTGCTTTTTTGTTTGTTATTTCATATAATTCTTCATCAGCTCCATCTATAATAGGTGGAAAAGTACCATCAGGTATTGGTAAAATCTCTTCAACCATGTCAGCTATTAAATTCGTGTTTTCTACTACAACTTCATAAGCTGAGTCTTTGCCTAAATATTTAAATTCTTCAAGCATTTCATCTGTAGTTTTAAAATAAAGTGGTGGCTGATTATCTGCATCATCAAAGCCTTTTCCACTCATTAGTATACGTCTGTATATCTCATCTTTTGGATCTAGAAAATGTACATCACCAGTTGCTACAACAGGTTTATTATATTTCCTGCCTAAATCATATATTTTTTTGTTAATATCTCTCAACTCGTCATAATCTTTTACTATTCCTTGTCTAACCATAAACTCATTATTTCCTACTGGCTGTATTTCCAAAAAGTCATAAAAGTCTATTATCTTTCTTAATTCATTTTCACTTTTGTTATCCATTATTGCTTTATAGAACTCTCCAGCTTCACAAGCTGTTCCCAGTATTAAGCCTTCTTTATATTTTGTTAGAATAGATTTAGGTATCCTAGGTTTTCTATAGAAAAAATTAATATGAGATTCAGATACAAGCTTGTACAAATTCTTTAAACCTACATAGTTTTTTGCAAGTATTAATATGTGATGAGTCTTACCTGACTTATAGTTAATATCTTTATTAAATAAAGAATTAATATCTTCAAGCTTAACTGCACTTTTTTCTACAACCATTTCTAATAGTTTTAAGAATATTTCAGCAGTAGCCTGTGCATCATCAGAAGCTCTATGATGATTTTCAAGACTTACTTTGAAATGTTTGGCTAATTTATTTAGTTTATGAGATTTTAATTCCGTTAATAATTGTCTACTTAACTGTAATGTATCTAAATAAGTATAATCGAATTCTATGTTTAATCTGTTACAATTTTGTTTTATAAACCCTACATCAAAATTTGCATTATGTGCTACTAATACAGCATTACCAACAAAATCTAAAAATTGGGGTAGTACTTCTTCTATTGTAGATTTGTTTTGTACCATATCGTTTGTTATACCTGTTAACTCTTGTATTTTAATTGGTATGTTTTTCTCTGGATTTACAAGCTGATTATATTTTTCCACTATTTTATTGTTTGATATTTTCACTGCACCTATTTCAGTTATTTTATCATTTATAGAAGATAAACCTGTAGTCTCTATATCAAATACTACATAATCACAGTTAACTTCTTGATCTTTTGTGTTTATAACACTTGGTAAACTATCATTAAATAAATATCCTTCCATACCATACAAAATTTTCATACCATATTTTCTTGATGCATCTAATGCTTCAGGAAAGCTTTGTACTACTCCATGATCTGTTATTGCTATTGCTTTATGACCCCAATCCTTTGCTCTCTTTGCTAAATCCTTAAAGCCTGACATACCATCCATATCACTCATTCTACTATGTAAATGAAGTTCTACTCTTTTTACATCTGCTTTATCTTGAGTAATTATATTAAAATTACATTTTTCTAAATGCCTAGCCATTATAACAACTTCTCTTGAAAAAGTATCATATATTGAATCCCCTGTTACTATTACACCCATCCCTTTATTTAAATTTTCTTCTAAACCTTCTTGTTGAGTTTTGTTTGCAAATACTTTTACAGTAATTGAATTTGAATAATCTGTCACGTCAAAAATATATAATTTCTTTTTATTGTCCTTCAATTCTCTTGATTCAAGTCTAAATATTTCGCCTTTAACAGTAACTCTACCTGAATCAGTATTTATTTCAGATATTTTAATAATATCATCTTGTGTTTTCTTTCCATATATTACATTAGAATTAGAACCTTTACTATTTTTAATACTATTTGTATTTTTGTTTTGTCCTTGGGTACTAATAGCTTCATTTGTAACAGTATTTATATTTTTTATTAATTTCTTTTCTTCATCAGCTAATATCTTTTCATGTTCTTTAATATTATTTGTTCCGATATTAATTACTTGTACATTTAAACTAAGATCAAATTCATCAACAAACATGCTCTCAATTGTATTTTTTATTCTCATCATATTACTTGGAAGTAATACTAATTGATTGTCAGTTTTAATAAATAGCTTGTCCTCCTTTACTTCCCATATAAGCTCATCAATCCATACAGTAGCATGTTTTAAATTTCTTTTTAGTAAGTAACTTATGTTACTCCAACAATTTTTAACTAACTCTTGATTATCTTCAACAACTTGAGTATTATTCAACTTGAATTTTATTTTATTATATTCTTTTAAATTTTCTCTAATATTAATTATTACTTCATCAAACATCTTATAATCAATAATTTTTGTAGTTTTAAGTTCTATAGTTAAATTTTTAGTATTATCTTCTAATACAACCTTATTAATTATCATACTATTAATATCATCATTTGAAGTTATGTTGAATGTATCTAACAATTCTTTAAAAAGCATAATTCTCCCCCTTTAAATCTTGGGTATTAGTCGATTTCAAGCTTATTTCTATAGTAAAAATTTCTTAACTACCATAAATTTTTATACATGTACTAAAAGTCACATCACAAATGGATATCTTATTATATTATAAATATAGACTAGACAAAAGTCTAGTCTGATACTTTTAAACTATAATAAATCCCTATTAATTGTTTCTATTAATTCATCTACTAATGATTCTTCTTTAACTTTTTTTACTATCTTTCCTTTTTTGAAGATAATTCCTTCGCCTTTGCCTCCTGCTAAGCCATAATCAGCTTCTTTAGCTTCACCAGGACCATTAACGACACAACCCATGACAGCAACCTTAAGAGGCTTATGTAGGCTTTTAAGTCGATTCTCAACCTCAGTAGCAATAGAAATTAAATCAATCTGAGTTCTGCCACAGGTAGGACATGAGATAATATCAACTTCATCGTTTAGTATACCTGTTGCTCTCAAAATTTGTTTTCCTACCATTACTTCTTCTACAGGATCACCAGTTAAAGAAACTCTAATAGTATCACCTATACCATCTAACAATAAACTCCCAATACCTATAGAAGATTTTATTGTTCCATTAAATACGGTGCCTGTTTCTGTAACACCTATATGTAATGGGTATTGCGTCTCTTTTGCTATCTTTCTGTAAGATTCTACACAAAGTCTAACATCGCTTGATTTGACAGAAATAACTGTGTCATAAAAGTTATTTTCTTCTAAAATTCTAACATGCTCTAATGCACTTTCAACCAGTGAATCTACATTTACTCCATTATATTTTTGTAGATATTCTTTTTTTACTGAACCTGAGTTTACTCCTATCCGTATGGGAACATTATGATATTTACACGCTTTTATAACTTCTAAAACTCTTTCTTTAGAACCAATATTACCAGGATTTATTCTTAATGCATCTATTCCATTTTTTACACACTCAATAGCTAATCTATAATCAAAGTGTATATCTGCTACTAAAGGTATATTGATTGCTTTTTTTATTTGTTCAACAGCAATAGCAGCTTCCATGTCTGGAACTGCTATCCTAACAATATCACATCCTACTGCTTCTAACTCTTTTATTTGATTGATTGTAGCTTCTTTATTTTTCGTGTCTGTATTAGTCATAGATTGAACTGTAACCTTATGGTCGCTTCCAACTCCTACATCGCCTACAAAAACATTATGTGTCTTCCTTCTCATGATATCACCTCGTATTGCAAAATTTTCTATAATAACCTTTGGTGAATAATTAACCCATATTATTCAAAGTTATACGAATAATCAGGGTTTAATATATTATATCTTTATATGTTACAGCAACCATAATAAGCATCAAGAATACAAAACCTATAAAATGAACTATACCTTCTTTTTCTGCACTAATTGGTTTTCCTCTTAAAGCTTCTATTATTAGAAATATTATCCTACCTCCATCAAGTGCTGGTATTGGTAATAAGTTGAAGAATCCTAAATTCACACTTATTAATCCTGCAAAAAATAGTACTGGTATGAACCCATAACTTGCAGCTTGACCAACCATTTTTATTATACCAACGGGACCAGCTACATCTTTACTTCCTACCTGTCCTGCGAAAAGTTTCCCCAAAAAATCAAACATTTGTCCAAGAATATTAAACGTGTCAGTAAAACCACGTTTTACAGATTTTACAATTGATCTTTCTTGTTTAGTTTCTATTCCTATCATATATCTTTTTGCTTCTTCATTATAAGCTGGAATTATTGTCTTTTTAATCCTATTTCCATTTCTCTCTAATGTTAAATCTATTTGTTTATTTTCACTTTTGTTTATTGCATCTGTTACTTCTTGCCAAGAATTTACCTCTGCTCCATATATAGCCACTATTTTATCTCCAGCTTCTATACCCGCTTCATATGCAGGTTGACCAGGTATAACTTTACCTATAGTTGTTGTCATATCACCAACTGAGTACGCTATTATGCAAAACAACAATATCGCTAAAACAAAATTCATAATCGCTCCAGCTGCTAAAACTGCCATTCTTGCTGGAATTGATTTATTACTAAAGCTTCTAGCATCCTTTGACTCTTCATCCTCACCTTCCATTTTCACATAACCACCTATTGGTAAGGCTCTTATTGAGTATTGGGTTTCTCCTTTTCTTTTGCCGAAAATCTTTGGTCCCATACCTACTGAAAATTCATGTACTTTAATACCTACTAACTTCGCTACAGTAAAATGACCAAATTCATGAAATACAACTACTAATAAAAATACAAATATAGCAGCTAATATTGTTGTAATTGGCAAAATTACCACCACCTTTATTTAAAATTGTGCTATTATATACTCTCTAGCCCATTTATCAGACTGCAATATATCTTCAAGTGTTGGATTGATTATATTATTATGATACTGCATTACTCTTTGAATATACATTGGTATGTCGTTAAATTTAATTTTTTCATTTAAAAATAATTTTACTATTTCCTCATTAGCTGCATTTAATACTGCTGTCATTGTTCCTCCAGCCTTCAGAGCATTAATGGCTAGTTTTAAACATGGGAATGTATCCATATCCGGCTGCTCAAATGTAAGTGCTTTTATTTGTGAAAAATCCAGTTTCTTTACATTATTCTGCTTCCTCTGTGGATATGTCAATGCATATTGTATTGGTATTCGCATATCAGTTGGTCCTAATTGTGCTATGATACTACCATCCACAAATTCAACCATAGAATGTATTATACTTTGAGGATGTACAACCACATCAATGTTTTCTATATCAACATCAAATAACCATTTAGCCTCAATAACTTCTAAACCTTTATTCATTAATGTAGCTGAATCTATGCTTATTTTCCTTCCCATTGACCAGTTTGGATGTTTAAGAGCATCTCTAAATGTAACATTGTTTAATTGATCTTTATTCTTACCCCTAAATGGTCCTCCAGATGCAGTTAGTATTATTCTGTTTAATTCATTCTGTTTTCCTGATAATAGAGATTGAAATATAGCTGAATGTTCACTATCCAGTGGAATTATATTTACTTTGTTCTTTTTAGCTTCCTCAATTACTAGTTTCCCAGCAGTTACTAAAGTTTCTTTGTTAGCTAATGCTATTGTTTTTTTATGTTTTATAGCTTCAAGAGTAGGCTTTAACCCTACCATTCCAACTATTGATGATATAACTATTTCACACTCTTCTTCTCTCGCAGCAGCTAGTAACCCTTCCATACCAGCAAGTATTTCAACATCATATAAATTCATTCTTTTTTTTAATTCTAAAGCTTTTTTATTATCTGCTACAGCAACTAATTTGGGTTTGAATTCCATTATTTGTTTTTCAAGTAAATCTATATTACTATTAGCTGTTAGAGCTGTCACTTCAAAATCTTTTGAATTCCTTATTACATCCAATGCTTGAGTTCCTATCGATCCTGTAGAACCCAATATACTAATTTTTTTCTTCATTATTTTCTCCTTCAATTCTAAGTTATCTTTCATTATTACTTTATTTGCACTAAGAATATGTTTTTTACTAATTTTCTTACCACTTTATTTATAATTTAAATTATAAACAAAGTGAAATAATAAACAATTGGTGCAGTAAATATGATACTGTCAAATCTATCTAATATTCCTCCATGTCCCGGCATTAGATTTCCATAATCCTTTATGCCAGCAACTCTTTTAAATTTTGAAGCACATATGTCACCAACCTGTGCAAATATAGAACAAAATAATCCTAATAGCCCTAATTGTAGTATATTTCCAGTCTTGAATATATAACCAAAAATCATAGAACTTATTATGCAACCTAATATTCCTGCTATAGAACCTCCTATTGTCTTTTTAGGACTTAGCTTAGGACATAATTTCCTCTTACCGAAAAATACACCAATAAAATATGCACATGTATCTGTAGACCAAGCTGTAATAAAAATTAACCAAATATATATACTTCCATTTAAGAATATCATATGAGATAAAGTGAACACAACATAAACAATTGTCATCAAGTTTATACCAATATCAGCTGGCTTTGTATCATCTTTAAATAAAAATATAGTTAGTAAAACTAAAGTATACAAAACTACTGTTGCTTGTAATACTATACTATATTTATCTTTTGGCAAAATTATAAGTAATGATAAATATATTGCTGCAGTTATATAATTTGTTACTCTAAAAGGTTTTAGTTTATATGCTTCTACTACTTTTTGAAATTCATATAATCCTATAAAACATATAACTGATATACCAATATTTAAATAAATATTGCCTACATATAGAAAGATTAGTAATATTGCTACTAATACCGCCGCACTAATTATTCTTGTCTTCATTTTATCCCACCTTATCTAGTTAATATTCAATAAAAAACTTGCATTATTACGTTTTTGATTTGTTTTCTTTATTATTAAATTACTCACATATTAAAATTATACATGTAATTTAACTCTTGGATGTAACTAAAATTCGAATGTGACTATAAGCAACTTATTTTACTCATATCTCTTTTTTATACTCCTCCAAAGCGTCTATCTCTATTATTATAATCTAATATAGCTTGATATAAAAGTTCCTCATCAAATGAAGGCCAATAAACATCTGAAAACCATAATTCAGTATATGCACTTTGGTACAATAAAAAATTACTTATTCTATAATCTCCACCAGTTCTAATTAATATGTTAGGATCAGGTTGTCCTTTACTATAAAGAGATTTTGAAAAAAGTTCTTCATCTATATCATCTATATTTATTTCACCTTTTGCTATTGAATGATAAAGTTCTTTACATGCTTTAATTATATCAGCTTTACCACCGTAATTTAATGCTAAATTTAATATAAGTTTATCATTATCTCTTGTTTTTTCAACTGCATATTGGAGTTCTTCTTGAATTATATCACTAAATACACTAGTATCTCCCCAAATATTAATCTTAACTCTATTTTTATGCAAAGTGTTTAATTCACTCTTTAGGAATTCTCTTAATAGCTTTAATAAATAATTGACCTCATCCTCTGGTCTTTTCCAATTTTCTGTTGAAAAGGCAAATACCGTTAAATATTTTAGTTTTATATCTCCACAAACTTCAACTATTCTTTTTAACGCATTTACACCTTCTTTATGCCCAACAGTTCTAGGTAAAAACCTTTTTTTAGCCCATCTACCATTGCCATCCATAGTTATAGCAATATGTTCAGGCAATTCTCTACTTAACACTTTTTTCTTCAACTCTTGTATTTTAACATTTTTATCCATGCCTACCTCCAGTAAATCTAAATCCCCCTCTGGAGAGAAGGGGATTAAAAATCACAAACTAAAATTGATGCTACATCATCATAATAATCTACCTTAACAACGCGAGCTTCATTAAGTTCACTTAAAAATTTATTATTCAAACCTTTAGTATATTTAATTTCAATTGTATATTGATTTTTATTAATTTTAGATAATGCTTCTTCCAAGCAAAGCCCCACTAAATAATTCAAAACAGGCTAAACCTCCATTAATTCTTCTTTTTTCTTTTCAGTTAATTCGTCTACTTTTTTAATATGTTGATCAGTAAGCTTTTGTACTTCATCTTCAGCTTTTTTCAAATCATCTTCTGTAATATCACCATTTTTATTCATTTTTTTAAGTATATCATTAGCATGTCTTCTTTCATTTCTTAAAGCAACTTTTGCACTTTCACTTATTTTTTTAAGAACTTTTGTTAAATCTTTTCTTCTTTCTTCTGTTAATTGCGGTATAGCTAATCTAATAATTTTGCCGTCATTTGATGGGTTTATTCCTAAATCTGATTTTTGTATAGATTTTTCAATTTCACTAATAATACTTGGATCATAAGGATGTACAACAAGCAATCTAGGTTCTGGCGCAGAAATATTAGCTACTTGTTTTAAAGGAGTATCTACACCATAATATTTAACAGTTATTCTATCTAACAATGCTGTATTTGCTCTTCCAGCTCTGATGCTACTAATATCGTCTTTTAAAACCTTAATAGTCTTTTTCATTTTTTCTTCTATTTCTTGATGAACTTCTAAATACATAAATTAAACCTCCTTAATTTAATTGAGTACCAATTTTTTCACCCATTACAACTTTTACAATATTATTGCTTTCTTCAATGCCAAAAACAATGATTGGTATTTTATTATCTTTACATAAAGATGCAGCGGTTGAATCCATAACGCCTAATTCTAGATTTAATACATCTTTATAGTTTAATTTATCAAATTTTTGAGCATTAGGATTCTCCATTGGATCTGAGTCATATACTCCATCGATGCCTTTTTTTGCTAATAAAATAACATCTGCCTCGATCTCAGCCGCTCTTAATGCAGCAGTTGTATCTGTTGAGAAGTATGGATTCCCTGTTCCAGCAGCAAATATTACTACTCTTCCTTTTTCTAAATGCCTTACAGCTCTTCTTCTAATGTAAGGTTCAGCAATTTGTCTCATTTCGATTGCAGTTTGTACTCTAGTAAGGACATCCATTCTTTCCAATGCATCCTGTAAAGCTAAAGCATTAATAACAGTTGCTAGCATACCCATATAGTCTGCTGTTGTTCTATCCATATCTTTACTGCTTCTACCTCTCCAAAAATTTCCTCCTCCTACTACTATAGCTACTTCTACGTTTAATTCCTGTAATCCTTTTATTTGCTGTGCTATGTCCAAAATAGTGACTTCGTCTAAACCAAAACCCTTTTCACCTTTTAAAGCTTCACCACTTATTTTTAGAACTACTCTATTATATAAAGGTTTTTTCATATTAACACTCCTAGCTGTTATTAATATTCTATAAAAATTGTAAGAATTCCTTTAAATTAACCAAATTTATCACTAAATTAATATGAATTTTGTGATGTTAATTTTTATTGTAATTTATAGGAAATTACAAACTCTTTAATTCGTAATATTTTCCATGTACAAATTTGGGCAAATTTTTATATAAAATTGTTTAAATTAAAGATTTAGTTCTTTATTTTCATATTCGTTAGTATATTAGATATCTTAAGCTAATATACTACTTATATTATGTTTATGATTACTTACTTAAATGGAGAACACTATGTGTTCTCCATTTAATTTTTTATCCGTTAATTATTAACCATTAATTTGTTTTGCTACTTCTTCAGCAAAATTTTCTTCTTTTTTCTCTAAGCCTTCTCCAACTTCAAATCTAACAAATCTTCTAATTTTTAAGTTTTCGCCTAATTTTGCTATTTTCGCAACTAATAAATCATTAACAGTAGCATCCGGATCTTTAATAAACGGTTGCTCTAATAAACAATTTTCTTTATAGAATTTTTCTAGTCTTCCAACTACCATTTTATCTACTATATGTTCAGGCTTTCCTTCATTTAAAGCTTGTTCTTTTAATATTTCTTTTTCTTTTTCAATTACTTCTTGTGGAACTTCTTCTCTTGTAACATATTTTGGATTTGCTGCTGCTACTTGCATTGCCATATCTCTAGCAAATTGTTTGAATTCATCACCTTTAGCAACAAAGTCTGTTTCACTGTTAACCTCTATTAAAACTCCAATTCTACCGCCATGTATGTATGACATAACAACACCTTCAGCTGCAATTCTACCAGCTTTTTTTGCTGCTTTAGAAAGACCTTTCTTTCTTAATACCTCAACTGCTTTTTCCATATCTCCTTCAGCTTCAACTAATGCTTTTTTACAATCAAGCATTCCAGCTGCTGTTTGTTCTCTAAGCTCTTTTACCATAGCTGCACTAATCTTCATTTTTATTCGCCTCCTAAAAATATCAAAATATAACCCTGATTATTAGCAAAATTTTAAATAATATCCGGGTTTTAAGATTGATTTATCTATTAGTAATAGTTCTGAACTAAAATTTCCGAAAATATACACATTTTTCTATAGATTGTAAAAAAGTAAGAGTATAAGGGATACTTGTTCCCTTATAACCCTTACTAATATCTCAATAATTATTTTGCTGGTATTTCTTTTTCAGCTTCTACTTCTTCTATTTGCTCTCCTTGTTTTCCTTCTAAAACAGCATTAGCTATTGTTTTAGTTAACAATTTGACAGCTCTAATAGCATCATCATTACCTGGAATAACGAAATCTACTTCATCTGGATCACAGTTAGTATCCACTATTGCAACAACTGGTATGCCAAGTATCCTAGCTTCTCTGATAGCTATTTTTTCTTTTCTAGGATCAACCACAAATAATACATCTGGAAGACCGTTCATATCTTTAATTCCACCTAAGAATTTTTCAAGTCTTTCAGCTTCATGTCTAAGCTTTATAACTTCCTTTTTAGGTAAAACATCAAATGTACCTTCTTCTTCCATAGCTCTTAATTTTTTAAGACGGTCAATTCTTTTATTGATTGTCTTATAGTTAGTTAACATTCCACCTAACCATCTTTGGCTTACAAAATACATGCCACATCTGTTAGCTTCATTTTGGATAGCTTCTTGTGCTTGTTTTTTAGTACCAACAAATAGAACCTTTCCATTGTTTTCAACTACTTCTTTTACAAAATTATACGCTTGTTCAACCTTTTTGGTTGTTTTTTGAAGATCAATAATATAAATGCCATTTCTAGCTGTAAAAATATAATCTGCCATCTTTGGATTCCATCTTCTTGTTTGATGACCAAAATGTACTCCAGCTTCTAATAGACTTTTCATTGATATTACTGCCATCTTCAACACCTCCTCATTGTTTTTCCTCCACCTGCTTCATTCTCTTAGAGAACCTGTTGGCACACTCTAAAAGTCACCAAGTGTGTGTTTTCACCTATAGTAGTATATCATACTTAATTTTATTTAGCAATAAAAATTTATCTAAATTTATTATAATATTGCTTAAAAATTAAATTTGTAAAAATATTAATACCAAGATTATTATATAACTTTTAATAACATTCTGCAAAAGTTAATCAGTAAAGCTATATTGTCATTTAGAATGAGTTTTATTAATGAATATTTGATATATTAATAATCTGGTTTAATATAAATTTTTCAATTTTAGAATGATTTCTATTTCCCTAATGCCTTTATTCATTTTTTTTGCTATGTGTACAACGCTCATTCCATCAAGGTAGTATTTAGCAATTTCTTCTGCTTCAGTTAATTGTGTTCTGCTATTTTCAGTAAATTGTTGTTTTTCTACTTCTTTATAATCAATGTTATTTTTTATTGTATCTATATCTTCAACTATATCTTCTTCTACTTCTTTTGTATCTATATTATCATTAAGATTGTTCATTTCTATAATCTGATTTAACTGCCCCACTATTTCATTTAAGACTATAGTATTATTATCTGTTGTTTCTTTATCATTCATTGTAACAAAATCATTGAAATTTTCTAGTTCTTCTTTTTCTCCACCACTATTTATAATAAGTATAACTAAACCTATTATAAAACATATTATTCCACCAGAAACAATATAAATATACATCATACACCTCATATTATATTTTTATATCTATATGGTTGCCAATATTATTTATTAGTTTACTACTTTCACTATCTTTAGTTTGTTTCTCTTTATTAGCTTTTTCTTTATCTTTTTGATTATTCTTTTTATTACTTCCATCTTTATTGATTGATGCTTTGTAAGCATCTTCAGTATTGTTGACTTTATTCATAGTTTTCTCAATTTGATTGTTTTGTTCATTAACTTGTAAGTTTAACATATTTCTACTTCTGTTAAGTCTGTTTTGATTCATCTCAGATAATTGCTGTGCTCTAGGCAACATGTTTTGCATATCAATCGGTCTAATTGGCATATTTATCCCTCTTTTCTAATTTAAACTACCTATAGCGATTTCATTATCTTTATTGTATATTTTACATCTCGCATACTCTTGTTTTACAAACATAACATCATTACCAATAGTAATCTTTACACCTGGATGCATTACCCTGTTTACAAATACAGCACCTTTAGATAATTCGCTCATTTGTGAAACTAAACTATCTTTCTCAATATTTAATTTACCATATTCAACACTTAAAGCTTTTCTAGTTTTTAATGAACGAATCAAAAGTTCCTTTTTATTACTATCCATTCTACCAGCCTTTAATAATCTATTTAATAAATTAATATTTTTATCTAGCTTTTCTATATTTTTTCTCATAGTATTTAGTTGAGTGATAACGTCATTATATCTTTCTTTAACCTTTGGATCTACACCTACTTCAATTAATGTTCTAGTTTCCATTTCTGAACCAATCGTTTTAGCATGAATTTCTTGTTTAGCTTTGACATAACCACCAACAATTAGTCCTTTGTTTTGATTTACATATATATTACCTTCACAAGCTATTTCACTATGCATTATTGCATGAGCAACAACATTACCTTTGCAAAATATCTTACAACTTTCAATATATTTTGATGCAATATCTCCGTTAGCTGTTAAATATGCTTTTTTCCCACCTTGTATACCTCTTTTCAAGGTTATATTACTTTGGCTGTTGATTCTAGCTCCTTCTACAACCCCTTCAACGATAATATCTCCATATGCATTTATTTCAAACCCTGATTTTACGTTTCCTTTAATTAATACAGAACCATTAAATTCGATATTACCCGTCTTATTATCCACATTTCCATCTACTTCATAAATATCTAATACATTTATTTTCCCATCTATAATTTTAATTTGACCATTTTTATCAGCATAAAGTTTTTTAGCATCATCTGATAAAGCAACGTTTTTACCATGTTTTATATATACTTCCTTTGCAGGTTTATGCGCTACTTTTGCACCTAAAACATTTATACCATCTTCTCCTAGGATAGGCTCTGTAAGCTCACATAACAGTTGTCCTTCTTTTACATTTTGTACAATATGAAGGTTTCTGTAATCAACTGTTCCATCTTCTAATAACTCGGGGCTTAAATCTTTTTTCTGCTCAAAATAATTAGTTAAGTATCCTTTTTTAGCGTTAACCGGTTTCATACCTTTAGCTATTAGTGTCTTTATATCATACTTTTCTTGTTCTATAATATTTTTTACTACGTTTTCTAGAATTCCATATGATATTTTTTTTTCTCTTATCTGATTCAATGCACCTTCCAATGTGAGTTTTCTTCCTCCATAGGCAGGTAATAATGTCGCATAAGCTTCCATTATATCATTTGTTATATAAATATTCAGCTTAGAATCAATTAAATTTTCATTTTGATAAGGTGCAATAGGCATTAATTCGGTATCTTTTCTTTTTACAATTTTCTTTATTCTTTCTAAATCATAACCTGTAACTTTTTTTGTATCTAAATAATTAATGATATCATTAATCATAAATAAATCATCAGCATAGTATTTTAGAATTCTTAAACAAACTCCTTCTTTTAAATATTTTACATCAAATTTATCAGTAAAATTAGAAGTTTTTACGTTTGTTTGTCTTTCAGTTTCTGACTCTAATACTCTTTTATCTTGTGTTGTTTCTTCTAAACTTTTGCCTTCTATTATAATATCCTTTTTCATCTACTCACCACCATATTTATTATAGAAAACTAAATTATGCCTTCTTTTTTTAATATATTTTTTAGCATTAATATAGCTTTACTATGAATTTGAGATATCCTAGATTCTGTCAATCCCATAACCTTGCCTATTTCTTTATATGTAAGTTCATCATAATAATATAAAGAAATAACCATTTTTTCTTTTTCTGGAAGTGCTTCGATTTTTTCAATTATTATTTCCTTTATTTCGTTTCCTATAAAAGACATTTCAGGAGTTCGATTTTTCTTATCATTAAAATTGTATTCGCCTAATGTACATGCAATTTCATCTAAAGAAACTATATTAAAAGTAGCTATATCACCTAGTGTTTTATGTATTTCATTTTTATCAATACCTGTACATTGTTCAATTTCTTCTATTGTAGGTTCTCTATTAAGCTCATTTACAAGCTTAGAGCTTGCTTCTTCAATTTCTTTAGCTTTTTTTCGCACAGAACGTGGTATCCAATCAGTCTTTCTCAAATTGTCAATTATTGACCCTTTGATTCTTATTTTAGCATAGGATTCAAATTTGATATCTCTATCATAATCAAATTTATCTATAGCATCTATAAGACCAAATATACCAAAACTCACTAAATCATCATATTCAGTACTTCCACCATAATAAGAGAAGAGTCTTCCTGCTATTATCTTTACTAAATATATGTATTCTTCTATTAATAATTTTTTTATTTCAAAATCATTGCTGTTTATTTTATATTTTTCCCATAGTTCTTCCTTCAACATGGCTCTTACCCCCAAAAAGGCATTATATTTCTTTTACACCATGACCAATGGTTTTAACTTTTAACGTACCATCTTCAGCTCTTAATTCAATTGTTCTTCCAAAATTACCACCTGTATCATCAGCTAATATAGGAATATTTAATTTTTTCAGATATAACCTAGAGGCTTCAGCATTTCTTTGTCCTATTCTTAATATACTATTCTGTGTATTAAAATTAAACATTTGAGCTCCACCAGCAATTTTTGCAACTATATTTCTTTTATTAGCACCTAATTTTTCCATTTCTTCGATTAAAACCTCAATTCCTGTATCAGCAAATTTAGCTTTGTTACTATTTTTCTTTATTTCTTTACTATTAGGCAACATTATGTGTACTAAACCAGCAATTTTAATTTTTCTATCATATAATGCTATTCCTATACAAGATCCTAAGCCTAAAGTAGTTAGCACATCAGGCGCTTTAACAACATTTAAATCTGCCATTCCAACCTTAACAATTTTCATACTAACTTACTCCTAATTTCTTTAATACTTTTTTATATGATTCAATTTCAGGAATCAAAAATAAATCACCCGAAACGCTTCTGTTGTCTTCGAAGAATTCTGTTTCTATAAAAAGTACATTGTCACCTATTTGGCTAAATTGTACAGCTGGTACACTTAAAATAGCTGCTGCCATATCTATGCTGATTGACGGTACTGAAATCTTTATTTCGAAATTGGTCATCATATTTAATGAATTAACATAAGAAGCTGCTAATATATTACCAACTTCACTTAACGCTGAAAGATCCATACTATCCAGTTCTCTATATTGTGATTCTCTGTTAAATAACATATCTACAAGGTTTTTTGCTGAATCAAGCCCAAATACTAATAAAAGATTACCAACTATATCTCCACTCATTTCAAAATAAACACCAACTACTAATCTTTCTGCTCCACCTAATATTTCATCAACATTTTTAAATTCTAAAATATTTACAGTTGGAACTTTCATATCTATTTTCTTATTAATCATTGATGCTAAAGCTGTTGCAGCATTGCCAGATCCAATATTCCCTATTTCTTTAAAAACATCTATTAGCATAGAATTTAAATTAGTTATATCTAGATTCATACCTTACCTCTCTTTATTGTAATTCTAGCACTTTTTTTACATCTAATATCATTATCATTCTTTCATCTTTCTTGCCTATTCCATTTATGTAATCATATTGCTTGAAATCTCCAACATTTGGTGGATTATCAATTTCATTCAGATCTAGGTTTATTACTTCTGACGATGAATCTACTATTAATCCTACTACTAATTCTTCATATTTAATAATGATTATTCTTGAATTTTCTTTATCTATTTTAGATTCCATACCAAATCTAACTCTTAAATCCATTACAGGAACAACATCTCCTCTTAGATTTATTATTCCTTTGATGTAATTGGGTGCATTTGGAACTCTAGTAAAATCTGATATTCTTTCAATAATTTTAACTTTAAAAATATCAATTGCATAGTTTTGTTCTCCTATTTTAAACACTACATATTGATTACTCACTAACATCACCCCTTAGAAAATAGAATTTATATCTAGAATCAATGAAATATTACCATTGCCTAAAATTGTAGCTCCAGTCATATATTTTATTCCAGATAAATATTTACCTAATGATTTGATAACAATTTCTTGTTGGCCAATTAAATCATCTACAATAAGTCCCGCTTCTTTGTCACCTTTTTTAACTATAACAGTTATTAATTCTTCTGAGTCATTTTTCTCTTCTAATCCTAAGATATTTCTAAGCCTTATCAATGGAAGTGTTTTACCTCTAAATAAGATAACTTCTTGATCGTGTATTTTTTGTATATTACTACTTGATATTGGGCTTATTTCTTTTATAGAGCTTAATGGTATTGCATAAATCTCATCCTTAAGTTTAATCATTAATGCTTGTATTATTGCTAAACTTAATGGTATTCTAATTGTAAATTTGCTACCTTCTCCTCTTGTGCTATCAATTTCAACAATACCACCAATAGATTCAATCTTCGATTTAACTACATCTAAACCTACTCCACGTCCTGAAACATCTGTTACAGTTTCAGAAGTGCTAAAACCTGGTTTGAAAATATATTCACATATTTCATCATCTGATAATGTTGCTGCAGTTGTTTCATTTAAGATTCCTCTACTAATAGCTTTTTGCTTAACTTTTTCATTGTCAATTCCATCACCATCATCCTGCACTTCTATTACAACATTATTTCCATCTGGATAAGATCTTAAATTAATTGTTCCAAAATCTGGTTTACCATTTTTTGTTCTAATATTTGGCTTTTCTATGCCGTGATCTATTGCATTCCTTATAAGGTGAATTAATGGATCTCCGATTTCATCAATAACAGTTCTATCTACTTCTGTTTCTTCACCCGACATTATTAATTTAATAGTTTTATTTAAATCTTTTGATAAATCTCTTACCATTCTTGGGAATCTGTTAAATACTCTCTCAATAGGTACCATTCTAACTTTCATAACAGCATCATGCAGATTAGTTGTTATTCTTTCAAGATATTCTATGGCTTCGTTCATATTTTGATTATTATTAGAATCACCTATATCTTCCATTCTTGTTTTTATAATTATAAGTTCACTTACCAGATTCATAAGGTTGTCCAATCTATCAATATCAACTCTTACTGTTTTACCAACGATATTAGTGGTTTTTTTATTCTTAGAGACATTTTTCTTTAGCTGCTCTTGTATTTGTACCTTGTTCTTTTTATTCTTATCTTCGTTTTCTTTTATAGAATTTTCTGTGTTTCCTTGTTGCTCTAATTTTTCTTTCTTTATGTTTGAGTTTATATCTTCTAAATCGCTCTCAATATTTATAGTATGAATATTAACTTCTTCAACTTCTGAAATTAATAAAATTTCTTTTTTAATTTTCTCTTCGTCATATTTACTAACTATAGTTAAAGTAAATGAATCTTCAAATTTTTCATCTTCTATATCTTCTACTGAAGGTTCTGCTTTAAGTATCTCTGAATGTGTTTCTAAAGTTTTAAATATAATAAATGCTCTTGCTGCTTTGAGCATACAACCTTTATTTAACCTAACTTTTAGTACAAAAGACTTTAATCCTTTGTCGTTAGCTTTTTGTAATGCTCTCAGTGTATATTCATCTAAATCAATACTTATATCATCTGTATTTTTCTTTGAAACCGTAGCTGTTGCTACTTCTTCTTTACTATCTTTATAATCATTATTTATTATTTCATTTAATTTATTTACTAATTCACTACTACTTAATTCTCCTTCATCACCAGTAGAGGCTATTTCGCCAACATATTCTTCTAGCGAATCAAGACATTCAAAAAGTACATCCATAATATCTGAATTTATTGCTATATTATTATTACGTATTTCTTGTAATAGATTTTCCATCTCATGAGTTAAATTTGCCATTTTAGAATAGCCCATTGTTGCAGACATTCCTTTTAATGTATGAGCTGTCCTAAAGATTTCATTTATTATAGCCATATTGCTATTTTCTTTTTCTAAGTCTAGTAAATTTGTATTTAGACTTTGTAAATGTTCTTTTGACTCTTCAATGAAAATATCTAAATATTGATTCATCTCCATTTTTACACCTCCACGTTAGTTATTATTTCATAGACTATTTTATCCAAAGGTAACACCTTATCTATTGCACCTTTATTAATAGCAACTTTTGGCATTCCAAATACTACGCAACTCTCTTCATCCTGTGCAATAGTAAATCCTTTGTTTTCTCTAATTTTTTTTATTCCCTTTGCACCATCTCCACCCATACCTGTTAAAATTATACCTAATTTTTTATAACCACTAATCTTTGATACTGAATCCATCATAACATCAACTGATGGTCTATGACCTGATACTTTTTCTTCATGGTTTAGTTTTATATGTAATTTGCCACCACTTTTTTCAATCACTGTCATATGATAATCTCCAGGTGCGATATAGCAATAACCTTTTTTCAAAATTTCGCCGTCTTCAGCCTCTTTAACGTTTATTTGTGACATGGAATTTAATCTATCCGCTAAAGATTTTGTGAATTCCCGTGGCATATGTTGAACAACAACAATACTTGCATTTATATCTTGTGGTATATTAGGTATTATTGATTGTAATGCTCTTGGTCCCCCTGTAGAAGTTCCTATTGAAACTAGATTACTAACCGTTGAGTTTTGATTATAATTACCATCTAATTTTATATGTTTTTTGGGGGTATTTAAAATTTTCACAATCTTTTTTTGAACATTTAACTTTACTTTTGAAGCAACCTTCACCTTTTGTATTATTTCTTCTTTTTTATCATCTGCATCCATATTAAATATACTCTTTGGCTTTTCAATAAAATCCACAGCACCTATTTCCAAAGCTTTCATAGTCATATCGGCACCTAATTTTGTTAAGCCACTTAACATAACTACAGGTATATTAGGATATAGATTAATTATTTGTTTCAATGTTTCAATACCATCCATTATTGGCATCTCTACATCTAAAGTAATCACGTCAGGTTTTAAATCAGCTAATTTTTCTAATGCATCTTTACCATTTCTTGCATGGCCTATAACTTCTAAATCCTTGTCTTGCATCAATATATCTTTTATAACTCTACGCATAAATGCTGAATCATCTACTATAAGAATTCTTGTACTCATTATATTATATCATTCCTTTTTTTCTCATTTCTCTTTGTTGTTTAAAGATATATTTAACTAAAATTTCTTTTACTCTTTTATCAAGTTTTATAAATTCAATTCCAAGAGAATATTTATATGTTCTAGAATCTATCCTATTTATTCTTACAATTTTTGCATCTAGTTCAATACTATCATCTAAAGAAAAATTGCATTTTATAATATCATTTATTTTATGCTTATAATTACATAGTATTCTAGCGCCAGTACCACTTATATCTTTAGTTATACAATTTTCTTTTATGTCTATGTCCTCAGTTTGTTTTTCGAATTTTTTTATTATCTCTAATTCTATTGGTAGTCTAAAATGATTTCTTTCTTGAATTTTTTGAAATTCACCTATGTTTTTAACAATTATTTCATATTTATTATCTAGTTGTTTTACTATTTTTGCTTTAAAGGAATATCTTCCTTTATTAGGCACGTAGTATTTTATTGTTAAATAACTCCCATCATACAATGGTACTAATTTACTTTTACTAATTGGTCTAAGTATCTTATAAAAATCATCATCGAAAATATCAACAATTTGACTTTTAAACTCTTCGTCATTTCTATAATCTTTCTGTATTGTAATCTTTTGACCAATTTTGAATTCATCTCTTGGCAAAATTTAATATCCTCCTTTTGATATAAAATTTCTAAATCTAGACATAAACTCCGAAAAACCACTTTTTTCTTCTTGATAAAAAGAATTGTTTATAACATTCAAAGCAATATTATTTATATTCTTTGAAATGTTCGTTTTGGGATAATTAATAATAAATGGTTTTTGCTGCATTATTGATTTAGAAACAAATTTACTGTCATTTATATATCCATAATTATTTACTTTTACTTTTAAAAACTTTTTAATAACAGTCTCTAATTTTTTATAAACAATATATCCTTCTCTTTTATCTTGAACTCTATTGATAACGATATTAAATTCTTTAACATCTTGTCTGGATAGTGTTTTAATTAAAGCATAACAATCTGTTATAGCTGGCGGTTCTGGAGTAGTTAACATTATAATTTCTTGTGCTGATTTCAAAAATCTTAGACTGACTTCTGATAGCCCTGCTCCTGTGTCAATAATAATATAATCTACATAGTTCTCTAAAGATAATACCTGATAAGTTAACTTGTTTAATGTCTCCATATCAAGATTCATTAGTTCAAATATTCCTGAACCACCAGCCACGATTTTTAATTGATTAGGTCCATCGATCAAAATTTCATCTATAGTTTTATTTCCATAAATAATATCTGCTATAGTATGTTTTGGTACTATGCCTAAATTTACATCAACATTTGCAAAACCAATATCAGCATCCATAATCAAAACTTTATAACCCAGATTAATCATAGATAATGCTAAGTTAATACAAAAAGTTGTTTTTCCTACACCACCCTTACCACTCGTAACAGCAATTACTCTTGTAGATTTTGAGTAGATATTCCTCTGCTTCTTTTTGAAATCATCATCCTTATTAACACTTGATACTAACTTCCTCAATTTATCTGCCTGATCTATCATGGTTGCCCTCCTATCATGGTATTAATAAGAGTAGTTACATCTGCAATCTGAATATCCTCAGGTACATTTTGTCCAGTTGTAATATATGACAAGGGATTTTTAGTCCAATATTTGGTGTTCAATATTACACCAGGATTTTCAGATTCATCTAATTTAGTAAAAATAATTTTATAATCACCAAACTTCTTATATGTTGTAATTATAGATCTAATTGTAGAAAAGTCAGTTGTAGAGCTTATAACTAAAAATATTTCTTTGTTATTAACTTCCTCAATTATATTCATTACTTCATTTAATTGTTTGATGTCCTTATGACTTCTTCCAGCAGTATCTACGAATATCACATCCTTATACTTATAAGCTGCTAATGATTCGTAAATATCCTCTTGTTGATAAATTATTTTAAGAGGTAATTTCATTATTTCACAATAAGTTTTTATTTGTTCAACTGCTGCTATTCTATATGTATCAGCACTGATTATTCCTACATCTTTTTTGTGTTGGAATGCATATTGGGCAGCTATTTTTGCAATAGTTGTTGTTTTGCCTACTCCTGTTGGACCTACAAAAAATATGGTCTTAGTATTGTCATTTAACTCTATTGGTTTTGGCTTTCCTAAATACTCTTTTAGTTCACATTCTACGACCTTCCTAATAGCTTCTTCATTTTTGCTTTGTATATTAATTCTTGAATTAACATCTCTAAGAATATTATATGCTACTTTTTCATTTACACCTTTTTCAATCATAGAATTATGATATGTTTGCAATGGTTCTGGCAAAGAACTTTTTCTTTCATCTTTGGTTATATATTTCATCATATCATCTATAGAATTTCTTAAATCTCTAATTTCACTATTCATTTGGTACTTATCATTTTTGTTTTCCTGAATAGGTTTATATACTTGTTCAAATCTTGTTTTATTATTCTTATTTGAAATAATTTTCTTTTCTAAATCTTCATTCTCATCTATTGCAACAACTATTTCTATTAAGGATTTCTTGAATAAATTAAAAAATCCTCTTCTTTTGATTTTTCTTTTATGTAATATTACGGCATCAGAACCTAAATCTGATTTTACCTTACGCATAGCTTCCTGTGTAGTATTTCCTATATATCTTTTTATTTTCATCTAAATACTCACCATCCCTAGAGATTGCACCTCAACATTTGAATTTATTTCATTATAAGATAATACTACAAAATCATTTGATATTTGCTCTGTAAGCCTTTTTAGATATAATCTAACTATAGGTGCAGTTAAAATAATTGGCATCTGTCCTAATGAAGTTAGTTTTTGTATATTAGCTGCAACACTATTAATTAAAGCCTGCGTAGTATTAGGGTCTAGTGATAAATATGTTCCTGCTTCGCTTTGTGTTATTGACTGCATAATAACACCTTCAAGCTCACTATTTACAGTTATTACTTTTAATACTTGATTTTCTACATATTTATTTGTTATATATCTAGCTAGTTTTTGCCTAACATATTCAGTCAACATATCTGGGTCTCTTGTAATTGGTGCATAATCAGCAAGAGTCTCTAATATGGTTACCATATCTCTTATAGAAATTTGTTCTTTTAATAAATTTGCTAATACCTTTTGTATTTCACCGATTGACAACATTTTTGGTACTAACTCATCAATTAAAGCAGGATGTTCTTCTTTTACATTATCAATTAATATTTGTACATCTTGCCTACCAATTAATTCATGAGCATTTCTTTTTATTATTTCTGTTAAATGTGTTGCTATGACTGAAGGAGGATCTACAACTGTATATCCAAAAATTTCAGCCTTTTCTCTTTCATTTTCAGATACCCATTTAGCTTTAAGTCCAAATGCAGGTTCTACGGTATCAATTCCTTCAATGTTTCCTGAAGCTGTACCTGGGTCCATAGCTAAATAGTGATCAAAATATAATTCATTTTTAGAAACTTCTACTCCTTTTATTTTGATTACATATTCATTTGGATTTAACTGTATATTATCTCTTAGCCTTACTATAGGTACTACAAGCCCTAATTCTAAAGCTATTTGCCTTCTTATCATAACTACTCTATCTAATAAATCTCCACCTTGGTTTACATCAGCTAATGGAATAATAGCATAACCAAATTCCAATTCAATATCCTCTACCTTTAATAGTCCCATAACATTTTCTGGTTTTCTAATCTCTTCAACTACTTCTTCTTCAACCTCAGCTTCTATATTAACTTTTTCTTTATCTTTTTTCTTTATTCCCTTATATCCAAGAAAAATAAAAACACTTGCTAATAAGAAAAGTGGAAGTGTTGGAAGCCCCAATACACCTAAAAATATTAGTACTCCAGCAATAATAAACATTACCTTTGGTTCTGCACCAAATAATTGTCCTATTATATCTTGTCCCAAGTTTGAATCAGATGCGGCTCTAGTAACTACTATACCAGTTGCTGTAGATATTAATAAAGCTGGTATCTGACTTACTAAACCATCACCTACTGTTAAAAGAGTATATTTTTGTAATGCCTCACCCAAACTTAAGCCGCCAGATAACTTTCCTATTGCAAACCCAGCACATATATTTAATATAGTTATAATGATACCTGCAATAGCATCTCCTTTAACAAACTTAGTAGCACCATCCATTGCTCCATAAAAATCAGATTCTCTTTGGATTTTTACTCTTCTTTCTCTAGCTTCACGTTCATTTATTAAACCAGAGTTTAGATCAGCATCAATTGCCATTTGTTTTCCTGGCATAGCATCTAGTGTAAATCTAGCTGCTACTTCTGCTACCCTTTCTGATCCCTTTGTTATAACCAAAAACTGTACTATAACAATAATTAAAAAGATAATAAATCCGACTACTGGATTACCCTGTATTACAAAATCACCAAAAGCCTTTATTACTGAACCAGCATCACCTTCTAATAGAATATATCTAGTTGTAGAAATATTTAGTGATAGCCGAAGTAATGTTGTAATTAAAAGTATTGATGGAAAAATTGAGAAACTTAAAGCTTCTTCTGTATACATTGCTATAAGCAAGATTAATAATGATAACGAAATATTAAAAGCTAACATTATATCTAATGACCATTTAGGTATTGGTATAATTATAGCAATTATTATAGCAATTATTGCAATAGCAACAAATATATCTCCAAACTTCATAATATCACTCCTATTGTTGTTTCAAACTATATACATAAGCTAATACTTCTGCTACTGCATGATATAGATCTTCCGGTATAATTTGTCCAATTTCAACCGATTTATATAAACTTCTAGCTAATGGTCTATTTTCTACTAATGGTATTGAATTATCTCCAGCTACTTCTTTAATTTTTTGTGCAACTAAATCTTTACCTTTAGCTAATACATATGGAGCATCATACATTGTTTTATCATATTTTATAGCAATAGCAAAATGAGTTGGATTTGTAATTATAACATCTGCTTTTGGCACATCTTGCATCATTCTTCTCATTGCAATTTGTCGCTGTTTTTCCTTTATCTTAGACTTAATTTGAGGATTTCCTTCCATTTGCTTGTTTTCTTCTTTAATTTCTTGCTTGGTCATTTTTAAATTCTTGTGATAATCCCATTTTTGATATATATAGTCTAATACAGCTAGTATTAATAAAACTCCTACAGCTCTTATTGCTAAACCAAACGTAATACTTCCTATATAATTAATTATATTATTGATACTCATATCGCATATTTTATATAAATTGACTATTTCACCCTTTACATACTTAAAAACGACATAGCCTACTAAAAAAATCTTCACATTTGCTTTTATAAGTTCAACAATACTTTTTACGGAAAGTATCCTTTTGAAACCTTCTAGTGGATTAATCCTACTTAATTTAGGTTTTAAAGGTTCAAAAGTAAAAAGAAAACCAACTTGCAAATAATTAACAATTAAACCCATGATAAAAGCTACAGCTAATAATGGTCCAACAGTTCTACCAATTACCATAATAACCATAAGAAATAGCTTTCTTATATCGTCAACAGCTAAAGCATTTTTTTCTAATATATAATCTTCAAAGATTAATTTTGAAAATCTTTGCAATATATCTCCTATACTCTTACTACACATATTTAATGTTACAAATAACACTGCTAAAATAACTACAGAATTTAATTCTCGACTCTTAAAAACCTGACCTTTTTTCCTAGCATCACTTAATTTTTTAGGTGTGGGTTTTTCTGTTTTTTCTTCTGATGCAAATAATTGCAAATTCAGATTAAGTACTTTTTCCATTAATTATCATCCTTTACCCACTAACTTAAATAGTTCGAAGATTACTGAGTTCATATTACCAAAAATATTCTGTAAAACAGTGAAAAATACTGGAAACATAATTAATAATGTACCTAAACCAATAATAATTTTTAAAGGCATACCTACAACAAATACATTCATCTGAGGAATTGTTTTGGCAAATATACCCAATAAAACATTAGTTAAAAAAATAGTTGCTACCACAGGTGTACTTATTTTAAAACCAATTAGAAAAGACTGCGAAAAAGTTCTTAAAATTAGTTTAATAATTTCATCATTGATAATAAAACTGCCAATTGGAACAACTTCATAAGAATGAATTATAGCTTTTATTAACCAATGATGACCATTAATCATCAAAAACACTAGCAAAGCAAAAATATGGTACATACTACCTGTTATAGGAACTTGTGAGTTACTCTGAGGATCAAATACATTCATCATCCCAAAACCTATTTGCATGTCTATAATTTGACCAGCTATATACACAGATATAAAAAATAAGTAACTAATAAATCCTATTGTTATGCCAACAAGTAATTCTTTAAAGATGACGTATATTAATCTCGCTATTGTTATATCAACTTGATAGTTAATATCTACTGTATATACTACAATAATAGAAATAAAAAAACATAACGCTACTTTAGCCTGCATTGGTATGTCTGTTCTTGATAAAACTGGTGATATAACAAATATTCCAGATATTCTTATAAAGATTATTAAAAATACTATGTAATTGTTAAGTATAAAGTCTAATATTGAATCCATAGCTTTCTCCACTAATGTATATATAAATTAATATTAGTAAATATATTTTCTGTAAACTCTATCATTCGATTTAACATCCATGGTCCAAATAAAATAAATGCCAACAATACAGCAACAATTTTAGGAACAAATGCTAGAGTAGCTTCTTGAATCTGAGTTGTAGCCTGAAAAATACTAACTAACAATCCTACTAATAAAGCAAGTACTAACATAGGTGCTGATATAGTTAAAATAGTACCCATTGCTTGTTGAGCTAATTTAATAATTTCTCCCTGATCCACTTATATCATCTCCATCTATTTAAATCCTAATATCAAAGATTTTATTATAATATTCCAACCATCAACCATAACGAATAACAGTATTTTAAAAGGCAATGATATCATTACTGGAGGTAACATCATCATACCCATAGACATCAGTGTACTTGCAACAACCATATCTATTACTAAAAAAGGTATAAATATAAGAAAGCCTATTTGAAAAGCTGTCTTTAGCTCACTAATAATATAAGCAGGTATTAAAGCTCTTATAGGAATATCATCTATATTGTTTACAGTTTCAATATTAGCAATATCAATAAATAATGCCAAATCTTTATCCCGAGTATAATTAAGCATATAATCCCTAATAGGATCTATTGCTTTTTCCATAGCCTCATCCTCAGTTATTTCATTATCCATATAGGGTTTAACAGCATTATCGTTTATGTCTGTAATTACTGGTGACATAATAAAAAAAGTTAGAAATAGTGCTAATCCTATTAAAACCTTATTAGGTGGTGTCTGTTGCGTTCCTAACGCAGTTCTAATAAAATGAAGTACTATAATAATTCTAGTAAAACAAGTCATCGTCAAAAGAATAGCAGGTGCAAATGATAATATTGTTAAAAGAATCATTATTTTTATGCCAGTAACATATCCACTTGTATCATTGGTATCTGATATTACTATTCTCTTTCCTAAAGCAGAAATTTCAGATTCACCAAATGCTATGGAATTTAATAATAATAATAATGTAATGGTTAAAAATATAATTAATGTCCTTTTCTTCATTGTTTATCCTCTTTAATAACATTATTTCTTTCTTTTATTAATTTTTTATTGACGACATCTTTTAGAATTTTATTAAACTGATATTTTTTATTCTTATTATTAAATTTAGCAACAAGACTGTTATTATCTTCTATTGTTTCAATAACAGTCATCGAGTTGTTTGAAGCTAAGATAACATAATATTTTTCTAAAATTTTAGCAATGATTATTTTATTATTTTTATCTACATTCTTTTGTTCAATTATCGTTATATTTTGACCTCTTCCAATCATACTTGTCCTATTTCCAATGAATTTAGTTGTTAAAAATGCTAATAACAACACGAAAATAAAAGAAATCAAGATAGTAACGGATTTCATAACCATAGTGCTGTCATCAGTTAAAATACCATCTCCGTAAACAATAGAATTAACGGAGATGATCGTTAGAAATGAAATTACAAGTACTTTTCTTTTCATTTGTCTAACCTAAAACTTTTTTTACAGCTTCTATAACTCTATCAGCTTGGAATGGTTTTACTATGAAATCTTTAGCTCCAGCTTGTATAGCTTCGATAACCATAGCTTGTTGACCCATAGCTGAACACATTACAATTTTGGCATCGTTATTGACCTTTTTTATTTCTTTAACAGCTTGTATACCATCTACTTCTGGCATCGTAATATCCATTATAATCAAATCTGGTTTTAGTTCAACATATTTTTCTATAGCTTTTGCTCCATTTTCAGCTTCACCTACAACTTCAAAATCGTTTTTGGTTAGAATATCTTTTATCATCATTCTCATAAAAGCTGCATCATCAACAATCAAAATTCTCTTTCCCATATGTAATTCCTCCTTTAATTTTTACCAACTCTTTTTGAAGGGGTAACTATATCTGTCACACGTATACCAAAGTTATCATCAATAACAACAACTTCACCCTTAGCAATATACTTTCCATTTGCAAGTATTTCCAATGGTTCTCCAACTAGCTTATCAAGCTCAATTATCGTTCCTGAACCAAATTCAAGAATTTCACTTATTTTTCTAGTTGTTCTACCCAATTCTACAGTTATTTCTATTGGAATATTTTCAATCATATTAATACCCTCATTATATTTATTTGTTGTTTCATTTTCAAATGAATCAAAAGTTACTTTACTAACATTTACAGGAGTATGATTGATATTATTAATTGTTTTTTGGTATACATCATCTTCATTATTAAAAGTACTACTTGTATTATTATAACTTATACTGGAACTAGTATCAATTCCTAATTTATCTTGTAAAACTTGCTCATTTTTTTCAACCTGAATATCATCAATATTATTTTCACCTACTGATAATAAATTACTAACCATGCTCTTCGCAAAACTAATAGGTAATAACTGCATAATTTCACTATCAATAAGATCGCCTATAACCATTCTAAAAGATATTTTAACAATATCTTTTTCTAAACCAACACCTGCTACTTCATTTAAAATATCATCATTTTCAAATAGTAAACTATGTGCTTTTGGTGGTGCTATATCTATTTTTTTTAGAAACATTTCTGATAAAGAGGTACTTGAAGAACCTACCATCTGATTCATAGCTTCACTAATCGCGCTTAAATCCATTTCATCAAGTATTTTTGCACTTGTATCAAACTTTCCATCTCCACCCATCATTAGGTTTGCAATTATTTTAACATCATCTTCTTTTAAAACTAGCATATTTGAACCTACAAGTCCTACTTTATATTTTACATCTACTGCTACATAAGGCTTGGGATAAATAGCTGCCATTTTCTCTACAGTAGTTACTTCTACTTTAGGTGTTGTTATTAGAACTTTTTGTCCTAACAATGTAAACAGCGTAGTAGCCGCAGTGCCCATACTTATATTTCCTATTTCACCTAAAGCATCTATTTCCATATGGCTTAAATTTAGATTTTCCTCTTCAATATCATTAATTGGTAAATCATCTATTTCATCGTTTATTGCATTATCAATGTTCCCATTTAATAACGCATCTATTTCTTCTTGAGATAACATATCACTCGTCATCAGCTTCATCACCATCCTTCTTAACATTGGTAATTTTTACTGCCATTTTATTATTAATACTTCCTGGTGAGCCTATAAATTTTAGGCTGTTACCAATATTTATCTTTATATCTTCACCATTATAATTATCTAACTTTATTACATCTCCTACTTGTATGTTAAGAATATCACCTACTGTTACCATAGTAGATGAAAAGTTTGCTATAACAGGTACTTTTGTGTGTTTTAATCTTTTTTTCATTATTTCATTTCCATATTTCTGCTGATTTGTACTCCTAGATGAAAACCACGACTTAGTGGTGAGTTTTTCCATTATTGATTCAATAACTAAATGCGGAATACACAGATTAATCATTCCCTCCATTTCTCCTATAGTAACATTCATGGTAACAAGCGCAATGGTTTCATTTGGAGAAACAATCTGAGCAAATTGAGGATTTGTCTCAATTTTTTGTACTTCTGGCTCAAATAAATATATATTTTCCCAAGCCTGTTGAAATAATTTTAGAACTTTTTTAATAACTTTTTTTAATAAAATTCTCTCTATTTCTGTAAAAGGCCTACTAACAAATTCATTTTCTCCATCTCCACCTAAAAGCCTATCTATAATCGCAAATGCTATCTTAGATGAAATATCCATTATACATTCTCCTGGAAGCGGATCAATCTTAAACACTGTTAAAAAAGCTGGATTAGAAATAGCATTACTGAATTCACTATATCCATATTGGTCAACAGTCAATACTGTGATTTTTACTGCTGTCCTTAGATATCCAGAAAAGAACGTTTGAAGTAGTCTACCAAAATTCTCATGTATGATTTCTAATGTCCTTAATTGATCCTTAGACATTTTTTGAGGATTTCGAAAATCATATGGTTTAACTTTTTTACCTTCACTATCTTCCCTAAATTCATGTGCATCAACTTCTCCAGAATCTAACGCATTTAGCAGGGCATCAATTTCACTTTGTGATAAAACCTCTGTCAAATTGCTTACCTCCCTATTGTACTTTATTGTACTATAAATTCTTTAAAGTATATATTTGTTATATCTTTATTATCTAATATTTCTTGCAGTTTTTGTTTTATTTCCTTTTGTAAATTAATTTGTCCCTGCATTCCTTCTACGTCTTTTTCATTTTTGTTTCTAAATATTTTAGTAATTGCATCTTTAGTCTTTGGTTCTTGTTTCTCGAATACTTCCAATAAACCTTCATCAGTAACTTCTGCAGTAATACTACACTTAATAATTCTATGGCTTTCTTTTAAATTACTATAGATTTGTCCAATATCATAAGTATAAGTTTCTACTACGTCTTCTTTGTTTTTGTTATTATAGAGCATTACGCCAAAAATAACTCCTACAATTGTTAAGACAACTATTAAAACAGCCATTCCTATAATCAATACTTTTTTATTCTTCATATAGCATCTCCTTAAATCTTTTATGGTTCAAATTGGCTATAGGTTGATTTTAGTACGACTATATCTACCCTTCTATTCTTAGCCTTGTTAGCAGGAGTATCATTAGGTGCTACTGGTCTATTTGGACCATAGCCAGAAGCCGAAATTCTTCTGCTATTTATATGCTTTTCACCCTCTAAAAGCCTTAAAACATTTGTTGCTCTTCTTACCGACAATTCCCAATTACTAGGGAATAACTCTGAGTTCATAACTACATTATCAGTATGTCCTTCAACTTTTATATGTTTGTTAGCAAACTGAGGTTTATTTAAAACATCTCCAATATATAGAATGATTTCTTTTGCTCTAGGCTTTACATCAGCTTTACCTGGATCGAAGAATACATTATCTAATATTCTTACCATAAGTCCTCTTTCTTCAATTTTAACATTTATTTCTTTCTCCAAGCCTTTTTGTTCAGCATAGCTATCAATATATTGCTTTAACATTCTAAAATCTTCAATATCAGTATTTTCGTTTTTATTCTTCTCTAAAGGTATATCATTTGAACTAATTCTATTTCCTTCATCAAGTGTTTTTCCACCATCTAATATACCTAATGCACCTTGGAAAGATTTCATGATTGCTTCAAACTTTTCAGCATTTACCTCTGAAAAAGAAAACAATAATACAAAGAAACACAGTAACAATGTTACTAAATCACTATAGGTTGCCATCCATGCATCTTTGTTTACACTATCTCCTTTTTTCTTCTTTCTCATTATGCTTCACCTTCAGCTTTCTTTGTTTCTTTTCTGTCCTTAGGCGGCACGAAGGTTATAAGTTTTTCTTCTATAATTCTTGGATTCTCTCCAGCTTGTATAGATAATAATCCTTCAACTATCATCTCTTTTACCAAAAGTTCCTCGTTACTTCTGCCTTTTAGCTTGTTTGCTAAAGGAGTAAAAATTAAATTTGCAAATACTGTACCATAAAAAGTAGTTATTAATGCAACAGACATATTTGGTCCTACAGAAGTAGGATCAGACAATTCTTTAAGCATATTTATCAAACCAATTAACGTTCCTACCATTCCAAAAGCGGGTGAAAAAGCAGCCATTGTATTTAATACACTTTGTCCTTCTTGATGTCTTTCTTCTAGAAAGTTTAACTCTGTTTCTAACACATTCCTAACCAATTCTGGGTCAGTACCATCTACAATCAGCATAATTCCTTTTTTCATAAAATAATTATCCGCTTTATCTCCTGCCTCTTCTAAAGCAAGTAAACCTTCTTTTCTTGCTACGTTCGCTAAAGTTATCATTTGAGATATTACATCTTGTTGAGATATTGGCTTGGTAAAGAATGCTTTCTTTACAACCTTAAAAGTATTTGTAACCTTAGCTAATGGAAAACTTATCAACGTTGAAGCAATTGTACCACCTAAAACAATTGCTAAGGATGAGGGATGAATAAATGTTAAAAGATCACCAGAACCCATTATTCCCCAACATATCAGAGCTATTCCACTGACAAAACCTAAAATAGTTGCTATATCCACTACCTACACCTCACTTAAATCTGCTTTGATGCAGCCTATTGTATATTTTCTTTTGAACTTTATTACTTTTTCAACAATCTCTTCTTTAGAATCTTTTACTACCATTTTTTTACCATTAACAAGAGTGATTACAGTATCTGGTGTTTCTTCAACAGTTTCTATTAAGTCACTGTTTATAATAAACTCAGTATCATTCATTCTCTTCACTAAAATCATTATATCCCTACTTTTCTAGTATATGCCTAGGTATATATCATACCTAGGCAATATAAACATTTTGAAAGAATTTATTTTTTGTTTTTAATATACTTTTACTAATCTATCTCTTTAAGTTTGTCAGCTCCTGAAGCATTTCATCAGAAGTAGTAATAATTCTTGAATTAGCTTGGAAACCCCTTTGTGTTGTAATCATCTCTGTAAATTCCATAGAAAGATCAACATTAGACATTTCTAAACAACCTCCATTGATTGCTCCTAAGCCACTAGCTCCAGGAATTCCAATATTTGCTTCTCCAGAGTTTGGAGAACTTTTATAATAATTATTTCCTACCTTTACCAAGCCCATAGGATTATCAAATTTTGCGAGCTTTATTTGCCATATAGCCTGTTCCATACCATTTGTAAAGCTTACTATTACTTTACCTGATGGATCCACTGTATAGCCATTATATGAACCAGCTGATCTACCTATTTGACCATTAACCATTGCGTCATGACCTTTTGCATCACTGTCGTTTGCATATTGTTTTATTCTGGATAGATCTAATTTTAGTTCATTTGTACCACTAACAGTTCCAAAAAATCCTCCACCCATTTCAGTTGTTATGAAATCACCATTTAAAAGAGTTATTACTGGATCAATTGGATTGCCAGTTGATGGATCAACTGTAATCAATTCACCAGATTGATTAAATTCTAATTCTTTATTTGGTGCCTGATCATAAACAAGCTTATCATTAGCTATATTCTTAACAGTCAATTTAGATACTTTCCACTTATTCGAAGCAGTTTTTTGGATTGTTACTTCCATTTTATAAGAATTACCCAGACTATCCTTTACAATAGCATCTGTCTTATATTGATTTTCATGTATATCCGGAGTATTACCATCATCTATAATAGGTGTTCTTGAATCTAGATTCCCGACAACTTCCACTTTAACTGATGATGTTGCCGGAGCTACTATAGACTTACTTAGTTTTACTCCATCAAAATCCCTATCTTTTTGTATTCCTAAAGCTTTAGCGTAATTATCTCCGCCTATAAATTTCCCTAACAATCTTTGACCATCAGGAGTACACATATTACCTTCTAAGTCAAATGTAAAGTTACCAGCTCTTGTATAAAATTTATTCTCAAATTTTGGGTCAGTTGAAACCATGAAAAAACCATCACCATCTATCATTAAATCACTAGGATTATCAGTTCTTTGTGTAGGTCCTTTTGTATATACTGTACTAATTGAACCCAATTTCATACCTAAACCAATTTGCTGCGGGTTAGTTCCTCCTCTACCTGCATAAGGAGCACTACCACCTTGTACAACTTGGCTAAATGCTTCTTGAAAACTAGCTACGCTTTTTTTGTAACCAACTGTATTTACATTTGCTATATTGTTACCTATTACATCCATCTTTGTCTGATGTACAGAAAGTCCTGAAACACCAGAATACATTGAACGCATCATAACTTAAAAACCTCCCTTAAACTGTGTCATATCTTCTATCATTCAGATATGATTAGCCTCCATTAAGGTCCAGCTAAACAATCACAGCTCCATCTATATTTGTAAAAACACTATCTTTTAAACTTTCTGATTCTACAGTTGTAATAATCGTTTTATTCTGAACATTAGCTATAAAAGCAACATTGTTCATTAGAATTAATGCATCTTTTATACCCTTAGCTTCAGCATTTTCTATTGCTTTATTTAAATTTTCTAGGTTCTTCTCATTCAATCTAATATTTCTTTCTAACAACCTCTTTGTAGCATGTTTAGAAAATTTAACTCCATCTTTCTGCATAAAGCTATTAAGTACTTTGTCAAAATCAGTTGAACCTATATCTTTTGCTTTATTAGCTGATTTTTTTATGATATTTTTTCTAATTGCATCTGTAGAATTTATCCTAAGTCTGTTAATATCAACATTTGCCATTTCTTTATTCACCTCACACTTTGAGGACTGCTTTATTCAACACTTTCATTTTCATTTTCACTATCATCTTCTGTTTCTCCGTTAATTCCTTTATTAATTGCATCTAATGTCTCGTTCATCTTATCAAAACATTTTTGGTTTTGTATCTGCATGTATGTCATAAGATCTAAAATATCTGTTTGTGATTTTTCCATTGTACTATTCAAATTTTGTATTTGTTCTAATGTACTAAACTGAGCCATCTGTGCAATAAACTCTTTATCATCCATCGGATTAAGAGGATCTTGATTTTGAAGCTGTGTTACTAATAACTTTAAGAAAGAATCTTTATCAACTTGTCCAAGATTTTGAGTAGCTTGGTTATATTGCGTTGCTGTTTGATTTTGCACATTATTTTCTACACCACTTACTGACATAAGCTCACCTCCTAAGCTATAACATTTATGCTAGAGGAATAATGATTTACTACCCCGGTATCAAGATAATTATCCTCTACTATGTCCATATCCTCTATTTTTTTGACACTTTTCTTCTCGAATTTTTGCCTATTTTGAAAAGTACTATTTTTCTGGCCAAACATAGAGTCTTTTCCTACAGAAACATCAAGCTTTTGAATATCTAGTCCCTGCCCACTTAAATTTTCTTTTAATTCATCCATATTAGATATCAAAATGTTCTTAACAGCTTGATTTTCTACTACTGCTTCTGCAACAACCTTGCCTTCTTCCACAACTATTTTTAATGTCATATTTCCTAGTGATTCTGGCTTAAGCTTTATATTTACCATTGATTGCTTTTCATTTATTATTGTGGTTGTGCTTTTTGTTACTTGCTCTAATATATTTTTGTAATCAATATTTCTTACTAAAGCACTATCTGTCTTTACTTGTTGATCTATTACTGTGTTATCTGATAAATTTAATTGAGCTCCACTACTATTTATATTATTAATGTTAATATTTTTAATAATATTACCCATTGATTTAATAGGTAAAACAGTACTTTCAGAGTTTTCTTCTCTTGTTGTACCTTGTTTTGTGTTCTTATTTCTTATAAGAGAACTCATTTGACCTGCAACTGATTGCTGCTTCATGTTGATAATTTTCACATTATTTACATTATCATCTTTATTCGTAATTTGGTCGGCATTTTTTAGTTCACTTACTTCTTCTTTTATCTTCGAAAGTAGTTCTATTATTTCTTTCTTATCAGATAAAACATTTGTTTCTTTTAAGTTAACTATTTTCTCCAACTTGTTTGATAATACTTCTTTTGATATATTATTGTTTTTAAATAGCAATTCTATATCATTTACTAGTGTTTTTAAGTCTACCTCATTACTGATTTCTTCAAAAGATGTTAAATCTATATTCTTAACATCTATACCAGCTTCCGTCAGTAATTCTATAATTTCTTCAAAAGCATCCATGTTTACTTCTTCTATAATGTGTTCATCTTTTGCTTTTTCTTCTTCAGTTAAATCCTTTTTTTCGTTTATGCTTTCTTTGTTTTTTATGCTTTCTTCTTCTTTACACTTTGATTTTATAGTTTCTTTATCTTCTGGTTTGATGCTCTCTTTTTCTTTTAATTCTGAAGTTTTTTGTTCTTTAAGCTCTGTATTTTTATTATCTTTTGGTTTTGTTATGCCATCTGAAGTTTTTCTGCTATTATTAAGCATTTCTTCAAAACTACTCTTCTTTGTTTCTGATTTTTTTGAAGTTTGTTTAGTGTTATTTACCATAATCTGATCAAACAAGTTAGTTTGATTTGATATTTTCAACTATTATCACCTCCTTCTATTTTTATACATAAGGTAATTATAAACGTTAATTAAAAATATATAATTCCCGTTATGTTCAGGTAAAATAATCTTAATAAACTTATTAAACCTTTTTTTATTTAGAAAGCCTCCTGATTATTTCAGTAGCTTTTCTAGGCTCTAATTGATTTAATATATCTGATAAATTTGTTTTAGGCATATTTTTTAGTACATCAACTATTAGTTTAGAATCTGTTATAGCTATCTGTGCATTAGTAATCTTACATGAATCTATTACATTATTACTAACAATCATTCTTTCTATTATATTTGCTACATCTGATGAATTCATTTTTTCATATATTACAGTTAAATCATTAATTTTTTCATTGTATTTTTTATAAAAATTCATGACTTTTGATATATCGATAGTTATTGAACCTTCATCTTTTTGTAGATTCTCATTTTTCCTAATCTCATCCATCAAATCATTATAAAATTTATTGTCTTTGTTAAATGATAATACTTCTCCTGCTTTTACAGGACTCAAATTATTATAAATTTGAGCTAATTCTTCAATTGAATAATTATCTAAGTTACCTATTTCTTCGAATACTTCTTTTGAAATTTTAGATTCATATATTTTAGCTTTATCAATTAATGCATTTTTTTTCATATCCATACTCAGTATTTCATTGTTTATATCATTTTTCTTTATTAGACTCATCTCATTAAATAATAAATCCCTATTTTCCTGACTGAAATAATACATTATATGTGCTGCTTTATTTACATTTAATGAAGCTATTATATTAGCCGCTTCTTCATTTTTATTTAACTTTAAATATCTTTCTTCTATCTCTTGTGCTGCAGAAAAAAATCCAAGTTTATCATACCTTTTTATTTCCTCATTGAATTTCATTTCATTCTCTTTTTTGATTTCATCATATAATGTAATCATCAAATCCTTTTTTATTTCTCTATTTCTTATAATCTTTAAAACATCTTCTGTTTTAGATGTCGAAGACATTTGCATTTGTTTAATAATATCATAATATAATTCTTCATTATCTTTCTTGATTCCATAGAGCTTATCAGAAGCAACTTCTTTAGATAATGATAAATAATACTGAGCCAGAAAATCTATTTTTTCTCCCTTTTCTTCGTCAGTAGGATATGTATTTGCATATTCTCCAATAAACCCAGGAAAATTTTTCATATATTTATTTGTAGTATCCCTAAACTCTGCATTTGTTTTATATATAATAAAAAAAGTGCAACAAGGAATAAATATTAAAATAAATACTACTATAAATGCAGTTTTTAATGCACTACTATTTTTTGCCATATTTATCCTCCACTATAATTTGCAACTATTAAAACTATTGATTTGATCAACAAACTTTTCTTCATTTTTCTTTTGAATCATTATAAAATCTTCGTATTCTTTAGATTTAAGTTTTTCAATCATTTTTTTTTCCTTTGAAGCATCTACAAGTTCTCTCTTTTTTTCATTTGCTTTATCTTCAGCAACCTTAATTCTTTCGTTTTGTTCCTTAATTTTTTTATTAGTATGATCTATAAAATTGTTTAGATATTTTAAATTCTTTATTGTAGTACTTTTCATAGATTGATTTTTTTGTTCATTTAAATCTTTCTTTTGATTTATTGCTACTTGTAAAATTTTCTTTTCTTTTTTTAATTCATTATTTGCATTTAAAAACTCAACAGATTTCATATCCTCAACAACTTGTTTGTAATTTAATACTCCTTGAAATTTAAACTTGAATCTCTCCATACATTCACCCACATAATTTAAAGTAATATTTATTTATAGAGTTCATATTCAAATATCCTAAATATTTATTTTATGTAATTCTACCATTATTTCATCAAATTTATATTTCTTTGTTACATCTTGTCTTAAAAATTCATTTATATCGTCTATTAAATCAATCGCTTTATCTAATTTTGGATTGCTGCCTTTATTATATGCACCTATATTTATTAAGTCTTCTTTTTCTCTATATACAGCCATTATATCTTTTATTTTACTTGAAAAATCTATATGTTGTTCATCGCATATATTAGGCATTACTCTACTTATACTTGCTAGTACGTCAATAGCAGGATAATGATTCTTATTTGCGAGATCCCTTGATAATACTATGTGCCCGTCTAGTATACCTCTAACTGCATCTGTAATTGGTTCATTCATATCATCTCCATCTACCAAAACTGTATATAGCGCTGTTATAGTACCTTTATCAGAGGTTCCAGCTCTTTCTAATAGTCTTGGTAATACTGCAAATACTGAGGGTGTAAATCCTTTTGTAACTGGAGGCTCACCTATAGCTAGCCCCACTTCTCTTTGTGCCATACAAAATCTAGTTACTGAATCCATAAAAAGCATCACATTTTTCCCTTTATCTCTAAAATATTCAGCTATGGCTGTAGCTAATAAAGCTCCTTTCATTCTTACCAATGCTGGTTGATCTGAAGTAGCAACGATAAGAATTGACTTTTTTAAACCTTCTTCTTTTAAGTCATTTTCAATAAATTCTCTTACTTCTCTTCCTCTTTCACCTATTAAACCTATAACATTTATATCTGCTGTTGTATTCCTTGCAATCATACCCATTAATGTACTCTTACCAACACCACTACCAGCAAAAACGCCTATTCTTTGTCCCTTCCCACATGTTAGAAATGCATCTATTGCTTTTATACCTAAAGGTAGTATTTCTTTTATTCTCTTTCTCTTAAGTGGATTTGGTGGTACATTAGAAACTGGATAGTAACAACTGCTATCAATTTCTCCTTTACTATCTATTGGATTACCTAGTCCATCTAAAACTCTACCTATAAGTTTTTCACTTACTTTAACTCTTAGGCTATGTCCACATGCTTTTACTATACTTCCAGGACCAATGCCTTCCATCTCTCCCAATGGCATTAATAGTATTCTGTCTTTTTTAAAACCAACTACCTCTGCTAAAATAGGTGTATCATTATTTATTGTGTATATATGGCATAATTCTCCTATTTTAGCTAATGGACCATTTGATTCTATTGTCAAACCTGTTACTCTAACAACCTTTCCACTAAATTGAAGTAAACTGGCTTCAGTTGCTACTTTAAAGTATTTTTTCATATCTATTACTTGCATACTATCACTCACTCTTTAGCAATTCTATTATTGTTTCTTTCAACTTATTCATCTGCATATTTAAACTACAATTAACAGTACCACTTTCTGTTTCTATAATGCAATCTCCTTTTGTAAGCTTTCTATCAACTTTTATATCTATATTTTCTACTAAACTTGCTTGTGACAGGATTTTATCACGACTAGCATTTACTATTTCGTAATCATCTTGAGATATTATTATAATTAAGTTATCACTTAAATTCAAACTATCTAAACCTTTGTATATAATTGATAGTATAAGTTCTTTATCATTTTCGAGTTTATTATTTAATATAGTTTCACACATATGAATAACTAAATTGATTATTTCAGGCTCTAAATCTTGAATATATTTTTTTCTTAATGTCAATATATCTTTTTTTATATCGTTTGCTTCATTTATTAGTCCATCTGAAATATTTTTTCCTTCATCATAGCCTGTTTTATAACCTTCCTTGTATCCGTCACTTTGAGCTTTTTCAATAATTTCTTTGGATTTTTTATATGTATTTTCCATTATATTTTCAGATTTTAAATTTGCTTTTTCTATAATCGAGTCACTTTCATTGGTTGCATTTTTAATAATCTTTGCTGCTTTCTTGTTTGCTGCATCAATAATAGCTTTACTTTTCTTTATAGCCAATTCATTATCTACAACATTTTGTTCTATAGTTTTTTCTTCTACTTTGTTACTCATAACTACGTAAGATGATTTTATAATACTAGACAATTAATTCATCTCCTCCTCTTGGAGTAACAATTTCTCCTTCATCTTCTAGTTTTCTTATTACATTAACAATATTTTGTTGAGCTTCTTCTATATCTTTTAATCTAACAGGTCCCATAAATTCCATATCTTCTTTTATCATTTCAACTAAACGTTTAGACATATTGTTAAATATAACTTCTTTAACTTCTTCACTAGCACCTTTTAATGCAATAGACCATTGACTATTATCAATTTCTCTAATAAATCTTTGGATATATCTAGGTTCTAATGTAACTACATCTTCAAATACAAACATTCTCCTTCTAATTTCTTCAGAAAGCTCTGCATCTTTGTTTTCCAATTCTTCTAGTATGTGTTTTTCTGTTCCTCTATCAACAGCATTTAGTATTGATACTATAGACTGTACTCCACCTGCAATCGTATAGTCTTGTGAAACCATAGTTGAAAACTTGCTTTCTAGTATTCTTTCAATTTCTTTTATAATTTCAGGTGATGTTCTGTCCATTACTGAAATTCTTCTTGCAACCTCTGACTGTATATCAAGCGGTAAACTGGCTAATATTTGGCCAGCTTGATTAGGCGAAAGATATGCTAGTATTAACGCTATTGTTTGAGGATGCTCTTCTTGAATATAATTCAGTATTTGACTTGCATCTGCTTTTCTTATAAACTCAAAAGGTCTTACCTGTAAAGATGTAGTTAACTTATTAATTATATTTACAGCTTTCTGAGAACCCAAAGCTCTTTCTAATACATCTTTAGCATAATCTATTCCACCTTCTGATATATATTCTTGAGCTAAACATAATTGATAAAAATCTTGAAGCACAGTATCTTTTTCTTCAGGAGACACTAATCTCATATTTGCAATTTCTAATGTAAGTTCCTCTATTTCTTCTTCTTTCAAATGTTTAAAGATATCAGCTGATTTCTGTGGACCAAGAGCTATTAACAATATTGCGGCTTTTTGCTTTCCTGTAAACTCTTTATTCTTTGACATATCTATCACCTCTACTCATCACTTAACCAGCTTCTTAATAATTGAGCAACAGCATCAGGTTTTTTATCAACAAATCCGTTTATTTGCTCTTTAACGCCTGATTCTTCCTTGAAATCAATGCTTTCTATTTCACTTTCTTTAAATTGATCGTCTAATATCTGTTGTTGTTTTTTATCTTTTCTTCTTTTTCTAGCAACTAATATTCCTCCAGCTGCCAATAATATAAATAAAGAAGCTCCAATTATACCGTATAACATTATCTGATCACTCTTTTGCTTTTGTTCCATTTCACTATCGAAAATACTGCTTGTATTATTATTTTTGAATTTTCCTGCATTGACTATAACTTTTTTTGTATCTATTCCTGTAGCTGCATATACTAACTCTTCTATTTCACTTTTTCTCTCATCTGTTAATTCTCCATCGCCAATAGCATCTTCATTTATAATAACGGCAACACTTAATGACTCAATTTCCCCAGGATTCTTCTTTATCTCTCTATTAATTTGATTTAATTCGTAGTTAATAATATCACTAGCTTTTTCATACTTGGAATTATTATTATCTACTGTAGCATAATCAACTGTATCATTAACGTTAGATTCTACTCCCGCAGGTCCTCCTGTTTCGCCGTCAGCTGTATATTCCTTAATTTTTTGCATACTCCTAATTAAACCTTCGTTTCTTCCTTCTATAGGTGGTGAAAATTGCACTATACTCGTATTTTCACTATCAAAATTCATTTTTATATTAGTTCTAACATCAACATTCCCTAGCCCAAAAAGATTTTCTAAGAACTTTTTGATGCTATTATTCAGCATAACCTCAGAGCTGTATTTAAGATTCATTTGCTCATTTACACTAAAATCATAGCCATTTCCTTCTGTGTTTATATCATAAGGTTTACCTTTATCATCAACAACTGAAACAAGTTCTGGACTTAAACTTTTAAATGAACTTGCAACAAGATTTTTAATAGCAATAACCTTATCTTTTTGTAAAGGCATTGCTGCTGATAATTTTAAATAAACTGATGCTGTTGCTTGTACATCTTTTGATAAAAAATTTGTTTCCTCTGGAATATCTATAAAAACTTTAGCTTCTTCTATACCGTCAATATCAGATATTGTATCTGCCAATTCATTTTTTATACCATATAGAACTCTCTGTTTCTTTTCATATTCTGTCATGGTCCAACTTGTATCATTAAAAGCATCTAAGACGCTATACCCTTCTTTTGGTAGTCCTTCAGAAGCCAAGCTTAATTTTACTTTGTTCTTTTGTTCCTTAGGAACTAATATAGTATTTTCATCATCACCATTTTTCCAATTAATATTTAGTTCGTCTAGTTTCTTTGTTATTTCTGCCGTATCTTTTAAACTTAAATTCTGATATAATACTTCATAATTTGTACTAGTTATGTATATTATAAAAGCAGTAATACCAAACAATATTATTAGACAAGTTATCCCTAATCTTATCTTTCTTTTTTTGTCTAATTCTTTCCATAAATTAACTATCTGGTTCTTAGCTTTTTCTACAGTGTCTCCCACTTAATCACCTCATTTAGCTACTTCTAAACTTGCATTCTCATAATTTCTTTATATGCATCTATAATTTTATTTCGAACAGTTAATGTTAATTGTAGTGCAATATCTGCTTTATTAGAAGCAATGGTGGCATCATGTAGATTATCAATTTCCCCTGTTGCTAACATTCTATCGTATTCTTGCGCTTCAACCTGCAGTTCATTAACTTTATTTAAAGCATTATTTAAGTATTGACCAAATCCTCTATCGCTTTTTTTATTGCTGTTGATTGTTTCAAAAGAACTATGTATTAGGTTGCTTTTATTAATAGTATTTATGTTCATATCAAAACTTCCTCCTATTTTATCTTCCTATATCAAGTGCTTTTAACGCCATTGATTTAGTTGCATTAATAGCAGTTACATTAGCTTCATAAGCTCTTGTTGCCGTTATCATATCAACCATTTCTTTTATAACATCAACATTAGGCATAAGAACATAGCCTTGTTTATTTGCATCAGGATGTCCTGGATCATAAACCTTCTTAAAAGCTGATTTATCTTCAGCAATCTTGCTAAGCTTTACTCCTCCATAATTGCTTTCTGTTTTACCCTTTAGTATATCGTTAAATGAAGCACCTTTTCTTTCTTTGAATATAGCTAATTGTCTTCTATAAGGTTGTCCATTACTAGTTCTAGTTGTACTTGCATTTGCAATGTTTTTTGATATAATTTCCATTCTAGTCCTTTCTGCAGTCAAACCTGTTGAACTAATATTTATAGCATCAAATATTCCCATTTATTTATTTCCTCCCATCATTTACAACAGTTTTTAATCTTTTAAATTCACTTCCTATTTGCCTTGAAACAGAAGTATAATATAAAAAATTCTTAGACAATTCACCATTTTCTACATCAATGTTCACATTGTTGCCATCTGCTCTAGTAGAAGTACTCTTGTCCTTAATTATTAAAGGTTTAAAATTATTTGAATTTTCAAAACCTAAATGATTTTGATTAGTAACTTTTAGATCTAAACTATTATTATTAATTTCTTTTGACAAAATATTTTCGAATTCGACGCGCGTTTTTTTATAACCAGGCGTATTAACATTTGCAATATTATTGATAATAGCCTGATTTCTTTTCCATGAACCATTTAATGCCTTATTTAAAAGGTTAACATTGTCATATGTTATTTTAAACATCTAATAAACCACCTTATTAGCAATTTTTATTTACACATGTTCATTATGTAGTATTTTTTTGTAAATTAAAGTATTATTTCGTTATCGTTTTAATTAATTAATTCAATAATCATTGAAAACTAATTAATCAAATACATTAATAATTATTTCTAGTTAAGCAACAAAAATCCTTTATTTAAATTAAGTTTTTTTAAAAATTGATAAAATAGTTCTTGGTATTATTATTATTTTCTACAAAAAAGCCATCATTTTATATTATGTACACATAAATCGATCTTCTAATATGAATCGACAATATTTATTTGTTCACCTTAATAATTATACATGCTTTATAAAGAATATAGCATAGTCAATAAGGACTATTTTAACTATAAAGTTTTCTACTTTTTACATATATAGTTTTTTTGTTATTTATATGGTAATTTTGTAATTTTATAATTTCATTTTGAATCTTCTTAAGTTTATCCTCTAATAGAGATGAATTCCCATCCCTATAATAAACTATAATAAAATAATGTTTGAAAATAAAAAAAACTAATAGATATATTATCCACTAGTTTTTTTATTCAGTTAAGATTTTAGCTTTTGCAATTCTTCGAATAATTTATCATTTAAAATTTTTATATATGTTCCTTTCATACCTAATGATCTAGACTCAATGACACCAGCACTCTCAAATTTTCTTAGTGCATTTACTATTACTGAACGAGTAATTCCAACTCTATCAGCTATTTTACTTGCTACTAAAAGTCCTTCATTTCCATCAAGTTCATTAAATATATGTTCTACAGCTTCTAATTCAGAATAGGATAATGTTCCTATAGCCATCTGAACTATCGCTTTTTTACGAACTTCTTGCTCCACCTGTTCATTTTTAGACCTTATTATTTCCATACCAACTACTGTTGCACTATACTCTGCAAGAACTAAATCTTCTTCTGTAAACTCTCTACCAAATCTAGCTAATACTAGTGTGCCTAATCTTCCATTCGAACTTATTATTGGTATAACAGTAGTTATTTTATTTGGATAATCACATTTTGAAACCTGATCAAAAACACACTCTGGTATTTCTAAAATATTCTCTTGTGTTGTATTTATTTTTAAAAGTTCATCGTTGTATTTTTGTGGAAAACGTCTTTCTTCAACAACTTCATTTTCTATAATCCTGCAATCAAAACCCAAGGAAAGACAAAAACCTAATACTCTTCCTCTTCTACTAGCAATATAGACGTTGGCCTCTAGTATTTCACTTAATATTCTGCTAATTTCATCAAAAGAAACAGGTTTACCACCTGAATTTTGCAATATTCTATTTAGCTTTCTAGTTTTCATTAGTAAGCTTTCTCCCATAAGACATCCTCCTTCTCTAATCCCTTCTCTAATATCCATTAAATTCTTGACATACCAACTCGGTATGCCTTCGAATTCACTGAAATCTTCTAATTCAGAAACTTACAGCATATTATCTGGAGTTATATGAATAATCAGGGATAATTTATATCTGATAGTTACCATAGTTATTTTTTATCTACTTTTGTCTTACAACTAATACATTCATGAAATTCACCTTTTTTATTAACTTTCTTAACCATAATTCCATTACAATTTGGACATTTTTCCTCTACTGGTATATTCCACGATATAAAATCACAATCCGGATAATTAGAACACCCATAAAAAACTCTTCCTTTTTTTGATCTTCTTTGAACAATATCTCCACCACATTTAGGACATTTAACGCCTATATCTTTAATTAATGGTTTCGTATTCTTACATTCTGGGTACCCAGGACATGCTAAAAACTTTCCATATCTACCGTGCTTTATAACCATATTTCTTCCACACTTATCGCAAATTACATCTGTTTCTTCATCTTTAATTTCAATAGCTTCTATTTCCTTTTCAGCTATTTCTAAATCATTTTTAAAGTTCTCATAAAAATTAGCAACAACATCTACCCACGATAATTCTCCAGCTTCTACCTTATCAAGATCTTTTTCCATCTTTGCAGTAAATTCTTCATTGACAACATTTCTAAAATAATCCTCTAATAGCTCAGTAACAATAAATCCAAGCTCTGTTGGTGCTAAATATTTATTTTCTAATACTACGTAATTTCTGCTTAATATTGTACTTATTATTGGAGCATAAGTAGCTGGTCTTCCTATTCCCAATTCTTCCATTGTTTTAACCAATGTTGCCTCTGAAAACCTTGGTGGTGGTTGTGTAAAATGTTGCTTCGGAATAATGTCCTTAGCTTTTAAAGTTTCTCCTTTTTCCAAATTTATAGTTTTATTAACTTTTTTATCTTCTTTAATCTTGTATACTTTCATAAATCCATCAAATATCAACTTTGAATAAGATGCTTTAAATAAATATCCATTTGAAACTGTTTTAACTGTAGTCGTTTCAGATTCTGATGGACTCATTTGACTTGCTACAAATCTTTGCCAAATAAGATTATATAATCTAAATTGATCTCTACTTAAGTATTGTTTAATACTTTCTGGAGTCTTGTCTACGTATGTAGGCCTTATACATTCATGTGCATCTTGTATATCATTTTTTTTCTTTTCTTTTTTTACACTTTTTACCCCTCCGTAATACTTCTCTCCTAATTCATTACATATATAATCTTTAGCCTTTTGTTTAGCTTCCTCAGATATTCTTGTGGAATCAGTTCTGATATAAGAGATTAAACCTACTATTCCCTCTTTTTTCTTTAAGTCAATACCTTCATACAATTGCTGAGCAATACGCATAGTCTTCTTAGTTGTAAAATTTAACCTATTAAATGCATCTTGTTGCAAGCTACTAGTTGTATATGGTTTGTAGGGATTTCTTTTTTTAGTTGATTTTTTTACTTCTGAAACAGTAAAGTTATCTTTGTCTATTTTATCTAAAATAGCATTTACTTCTTCTTCATTATTGAGCTCAATCTTATTAGCTTTATTGTTTATAATGTTTCCAATAAAAGAAGAATCTAGTTCCAATTTACCTTTTTTAAGTAAAACATTTATAGTCCAGTATTCTCTAGGCTTGAATTTCTTAATTTCTTTTTCTCTATCACATATAAGTTTAGTTGCTACTGATTGCACTCTACCAGCACTTAAACCTTTTCTAATTTTTTTCCACAATAATGGACTGATTTTATAACCTACTAGTCTATCTAATATTCTTCTTGCTTGTTGTGCATCTACCAAATTGTAATTAATTTTTCTGGGATTTTTTACTGCTTTTGTTATAGCTGATTTAGTTATCTCATTAAACTCTATTCTTATTTTATCAGAATCATCTATCTTTAATGCATTAGCTAAATGCCAAGATATTGCCTCTCCTTCTCTATCAGGGTCAGTAGCTAGTAAAACCTTTTCAGCTTTCTTAACTTCTCTTTTAAGCTCGCTTAAAATCTCACCTTTACCTCTTATAGTAATATACTTAGGTTTGAATTCATTTTCTACATCTATTCCAAGCTTACTCTTTGGCAAATCCCTAACATGTCCAACTGATGCTTTTATTTTATATTTACTTCCTAAAAACTTACCAATAGTTTTTGCTTTAGCTGGTGACTCTACAATAACTAAAGTTTTTGCCAAATCATTCACCTCCAACATCATAACGTCAGTTATTATATCAGATTTATATGTTTTCGTCTACATACTAATTATTTATAGTAAATATTTTTCCTGACATTTGTTTAATTATACCTTTCATTTCAAGCATTGTAAGTATACTTATTAAATCTGACATCTTAATATTTGTGTTGTATTCTATCATATCACAGTGAAGCGGTCCTTGTTTTAATGCTTCTAAAACCTTTTTCTCTTTTTCATTTAATGGATAATTATTAATAATATTATTATCTGCTAAATATTTTGAATCTATTTTATCTTTAAATTGAGTTAGTTCATTTATTATATCTTTTGCATTTATTATAAGCTTTGCTCCATCTTTTATTAATTCGTTTGTCCCTGTGCTATAAATACTGTTAATATTCCCTGGCACTGCAAATACATCTTTGCCTTGTTCTAATGCCAAATTTGCTGTTATTAATGATCCACTTTTTTTCTTAGCTTCAACAACGACTAAACCTTCAGATAAGCCACTTATTATCCTATTTCTTTGAGGAAAATTACCTGCTCTAGGCTCTGCCTTTAAAGGGAATTCTGATATTATGCCACCATTTTCTATTATCTCTTCATATAATCTTTTATTAGATTTTGGATAAATTATATCAACTCCACACCCTAGTACTCCAAATGTACGACCATTAGCATCTAAAGCTCCACTATGGCACATAGCATCAATACCTGCAGCTAAGCCACTTATTATTGTAATACCATACCTTGATAATTCTTTTGATATCTTACCTGCAACCCATTTGCCATAATAGGTAGCTTTTCTTGCTCCAACCATCGCAATACAAATTTCATCATTTCCAACAAAGTCTCCTTTTACATATAATACCTTTGGAGGGTTAAATATATTCCTTAAATTTTTAGGATAATTATCATCTAAAATTGTAATTGTTTTTACTTTTTCTTTTTTAAGTTCATTAAACAATTTGTCTATGTAACCATCACTTTTATATTTAATAATATTTTGCTTAGTTATAGTTTTTAAACCTTTAACATCGTTTATTTCGCTTTTTGATGCAGTCCAAATATTCTGTATACAGCCAAAATGTTCTTCTAGTCTATTTATAGATTTAATTCCTACCTGTTGAATACTGCTAAGCCAAATAAGAACTTCTCTATTTTCCATTTTCAATCCTCCATTTAAGACCAATATTTTCTATCTAGACTTCTATATTGTATAGCTTCAGCAATATGACAGGATTTTATATTTTCACTATTATCTAAATCTGCTATTGTTCTTGAGACTTTTAAAACTTTATTATAAGCTCTTGCACTCAAGCTAAATTTATTAAATGCTATTTTTAATAGTTCTTCCCCTTCTTTATCAAGCTTACAATATTTCTTAACAGCTTTAGGACTAAGGTTTGCATTGTATAAATTTTTTTCATTAGAATATCTGTCTATCTGAATTTTTCTAGCTTTATTTACTCTTTCTCTTATAGTTGCTGAAGTTTCTTCTTTGTTATTGTTTGTCAAGTCATCATATTTTATTGGATTTGCTTCTATATGTATATCAATTCTATCTAATAATGGTCCCGATATCTTTCCTAAATATCTGTTAATCTCCTTCATGCTGCATGTACACTCATGATTAGGATCTCCATAGTATCCACATGGACATGGATTCATGCTAGCTACTAACATAAACTCAGAAGGATATGTGATTGTTGCCGTAACTCTTGATATCGTAACTTCACCATCTTCTAATGGTTGTCTTAACACTTCTAAAGCATTTTTCTGAAACTCTGGAAGTTCATCTAAAAAAAGAACTCCATATTGTGCTAATGATACTTCCCCTGGCATTGGTATTCTTCCGCCACCAATTAATGATATATTTGATATTGTATGATGTGGAGATCTAAAAGGTCTTTCTTTTATTAAATATGCTCCTTTTAATAGTCCCGCAGCACTATATATTTTAGTAATTTCTAATGTTTCTTCAAATGTAAGACTAGGTAATATTGAAGGTATTCTTCTAGCTATCATAGTCTTACTTGACCCTGGTGGTCCTATAATTAAAATATTATGTCCACCAGCAGCAGCAACTTCTACTGCTCTTTTTAATACTCTTTGTCCAATAATATCTGAAAAATCTTCTCTCTTGTCACTATCTTCATCTTCTATGATATCTTTATTAAATATACATGGGCTTATATCAATATCGTCATTTAAATATTTTACTAATTCAAATAAATTATCTACAGGTATAATGTCAATGTTATCTACCATACTACACTCATTTTTATTTCCGTCTGGTATAATAACTTTTTTCATTCCTGCTTCTTTTAGAGATATAACCATTGGTAATGCTCCATCAACCCTGTTTATTTTACCATCTAGTGATAATTCACCTATAAAGCATGTTTTGCTAAAGTCTACATAATTTATATCCTCTGTAGCTATTAATATTCCGACAGCTATTGAAAGATCTATCTGTGAACCTTCTTTTCTAAGATTAGCTGGAGCCAAATTCACAATAATTTTATTAACAGGAAATTTGAAACCACTGTTTTTTATAGCTGTTCTAACTCTTTCTTTAGATTCTTTTATTGATACATCTGGAAGACCAACTATTGCAAACGAAGGCATTCCCTTTGATATATCAGTTTCTACGCCTACATTATAACCATTTAATCCCTGTAATACACAAGTGTTTACTTTTGATAACATATATTCTCTCCTTTTAACACTTTTTACATTTATAATTATTCAATCATATTACTGTAAACTCCTTCATTAATATCAAAATTTTTTTATATTTAAAAATATTCTGTAAAATAAAAGCTATTAAAAATACGATAGCATACTGTTATTTACTGAGTAATACACAATTAATGACACTATATTTTTTATTTTTTTAATGTAAGTATTTTTCTGTATCATTTTATCAGCTTATGTTCAGTCAAACCAAAAATCATCTTTTATATGATTTATTCTGTCATTTTGCCCTATACACTTCTATTACATCAAATCTAAACTGTTCTATGTAAGAATCACATTACAAATGAACTCGCTTAGCTTTATACTAAGCGAGTTCACTCTAAACTTTATAAAATACATCATCTTTTTCATTTTTCTTATATTCGTCTAAATTTATTTCATAATTACATAATTTAAGAATATTTTCTTTATGCGAGATTACGAAGACAATTTTATTATTAAAGTACTTCTTTAGATTGTTAATAATATTTTCTTCCATTATTTTATCTAATGCACTATTTATCTCATCTAGAATTAATACATCAGATTCTTTTAACATTGCTCTTGCAATACAAATAATTTGTTTTTCTCCACCAGATAAATTTAGATTTTTTTCGTTTACTAATGTATTGTAACCATTGTGTAGAGATTCTATTTTTTCATGTATGCCTAATTCTTTACATATTTCATATACTTTTTCTTTTGATACTCTACCAAAACAACTTATATTATCTATGATTGCAACAGGAAATAAATGTATATTTTGAGGTACGCAAGATACTTTACTCAGAATTTCTTTTTCTGAAAATATATTTTGTTTATTACCATTAATATATACATTGTTTAACTTATAGCACCCACATATTATATTTGTTAACGTAGTTTTTCCAGATCCATTACTTCCTCTTATCGCGATTATGTCATTCTTTTTAGCTACAAAATTCAAATTAGAAATAATAGTTTTATTTTCATATTTAAATGTAACTTCATCAAACTTTATTTCTTTTAATTCTTCAATTTTATTGCTTTCAAAATCATTAGATTGGAATTCATTTGAAAAATCTATTACTCTGCTAAGTGAAGTAGTAATATCTTTTAATATTATATCTATTTCTATAATATTCCTTAATTGAGTTGATAATTGTATGGAATAAGAATACATCGCAAATATTGAGCCAATATTAATTTTTTTATATATGTATAATATTCCACCCGCAAATAATGCAACAACTCTAAAAACAGAAATAATAAAGAAACTTAAATTTTTAAAAACTCCTGACTTTTTATTGAGTTTTACATACGTTTTTAAATTCATTTCATTTCTCTTATTCAATAAACTAATACATTTATTTTCAAGTGAAAAAACTTTTATACTTAAAATACCAGCTAAATAGTTTTTTAAATCTATTAATAGGTTTTCTTCTGAAATCTTATATTTGCAATACAATTTCTCTAAAGATTTAGAAAGTAGCTTTTGCATAATTGCAACCACTATAAAAAAAGCTACAATTATCAAAGTTAAAATGAAGTTGATTTTGAACATCATAATAAATAATGCTAAAATATGAATAATAGAAATAACTAAATAGAAAAACTCTGAAAATGCTTTTTCTAGTTTTTCGGTATCCCTAATAATTTTAGTTATTATTTCGCCTTCACTTTTAGTTTGTAAAATATTCATTTTAGCATTAAAAATTCTTTTATAGCAGAAAGTTTTTATATCATTCTCTATTCCTTTATTGATTTTTGAGAAGTTTATATCTATGAATATATTTGACATATCCCAAATGAAATATAATAGCACAGCAGAAAGAAAATCTGTAGATAGTGACTTGAAAGTTGCAAAACCCTCTTCTAAACTATGAATCAATTCTCCTAAAATATATGGAATAGCTACTGATGATAATATCGTCAATACTTCTAAGAAAAATATTAAGAGCACATCTTTTTTATAGGGTTTTACAAACGGTAGAAAGAATTTCATATTCTTGTTTGACATATAACCACCCTTGTTTATTTAATAAATAACTACTATTTAAAATAATCTTTTGCTACTTACATAAATATTAGAAACTAATTTGCAGATAAAGTCATTTCTTTTGATATATCAGTTCTTACACCTACGGAATATAACCATTTAATTTCTGTAATACATAGGGTATTGACTTTTGACAACATACATTCTCTCCTTTTAACACTTTTTACATTAATACTTATTCAATCATATTAATGTAAATCCCTCTATTAATATTAACTTTTTTTAATATTTAAAAATTTTCCATGAAATTAAAAGTATTAAAATACGATAACCTACAGTTATTTACTGGGTAATACTCAATTAACGACAGTATATTTTTTTGCGTTTTTGATATAAGTATTTTTTATGTATTATCTTGTTGGATTATGTTTAGTCAATCCAAAAGGCATCTTCTATATGATTTATTCTGTCATTTTGCCCTATAAACACTTCTATTACATCAAATCTAAACTGTACATCACAAAGTTTATTTATACTATGATACAATAATGCAGTTTTTATTATTTTTCTTTGTTTATAAGGAGTTACTGATTCACTTGGTCTACCATATTTATCAGTTCTTCGAGCTTTAACCTCTATAAATACTATTATATCTTTATCTTTTGCTATTATATCTATTTCTCCTATTTTAGCTGTAAAATTTGTTTCTAAAATACTATAGCCTTTTTTCTTTAAAAAATTCACTGCTAACTTTTCACCAATTTGACCTTGTTGCTTATTTTCACCTTTCATAATATATTTCCCCGCTCTTAAACCCAGATTATTCATAGAAAATTAAATACTTTTTATAAATGAAGCTCATTCTTCGAATGAGTAAGCGATTCACATAAAATCATAGATTTTAGTTCTCTGCTCATGTTTAGAAGATATCCATTAAATTCTCGACGTACTAACTCGGTATGCCTTCGAAGGTAACTTAAATGTACCTCAGACTACGTCTGAATAAGCAATTCACACTAAATTAAAATTTAGGTTCTCTGCTCATAATTCAGAAACTTACAGCATATTATCGGGAGTTATATGAATAATCAGGGTTAAAATAGTTTTACTATAAAATTCCTTTATCTCTAAGCTTGTCTAAATCATGTATATACATAAGAATCTGAGCAACTGCATGATATAACTCTTCAGGAATATCTTCTCCTAAATCAACATCATACAAACTCAATGCTAACTCTTCATTTTCCTGTGTTGGAATTTTCCCTTCTTTAGCTTTTTCTAATATTTTTTCAGCTACTATACCTTTACCTTTAGCAATTACTTTAGGAGCTTCACTTCCCTCATCATATTGAAGCGCAATAGCAATTTTTTTGCTCAAACCATCACACCCTAACATCTAATAAATATTTTTTTTGTTCATTTTTTTCTAACAGATTACTAAAAATTGAATCACTAGTTAATTTGTTGACTGCAATCAATTCAATTCTATTAAATCCTTGGTTTTCTAATTGTTTTTCTAAAAGACTTTTATTATCATTTAATAACTTAGTTATACTTTCATCTTCTGCAAGAAATTTAATTTGAATTTTTTTATTTGTCAACTTACAAACAACATCTATTTTTTTTAGATTTCTTGTGTGTACGCTTATATAAAAATCTGCTTCTTCAGCTTTATTTACTTTATTCTTCTTTAACAAGCCAAACCTATATTTTAAATCTTCAAAGCTTAATTCAACTGGTACATAAAGTAGATTAAATGAATCATTCATATTACTTATAAAATTGATCTTTTGTTCAATAATTCTTGTTTTATCTTCTATGGTAGCTTTGATTACTGAGTTATCTTTTATCATATTTTTTACTTCTTTATTTAAATCATTTAGGTTTTTTATTATATCATCTATACTTTTTTTATCTTCTTGTCCTGTTAAAGCTTTCATTGATTTAACAAATTTATTTAAAATCTTATTTACATCACTCTCTATATTTTTATCAGGTGTATTTTCTATGTTTTTATTAATAATTTTCCCTAGATTCTTAGTTATATTCTTTTCTATATTTTCAGCTATGTTTTTGCCAGCGTTAATCTCCTTATCTAATAATTGGACTATTTCCTTTATTTCATTTTCTATAAATCCTTTTTCATTTGAAACAAACTCGTCAAATATTTTCAAATTATCTAAGTTTACTTTTAAATCCATTTTCAACAGTAACACCACTGTTTTAGTAATGCTGCTGTTTTGATTTTCATTTGATAACTTTACCTCTGACATCAAATTTTTTACTACAGTAGTTACATCCTTTACATCTATTTTAGCTTTATTAACTGTTTCTTGTCTCGTATCTTTATTTCCAGAAACAACTTCTTTATCTATTTCCTTTTGATTAGGCATTTCTTTTAAATTTTGCGTTATATCATCATCTTTAACTTTTATAAAATTACTTATATCTTCTTGTGCAGTTGATATATTTTTTAAAACCATTAATATTTTCTCATTATCACTAATATTACTTAATTGCATCAACTTATCAACGTATTTTAACGCTTTTTCTATTGTCTGCTTATTTATTGGCATTTTATTATCCATTAGTAATTTTACTATTTGAAGATTTTTATCATTTTCTGGTACTCCATTTTCTTTTAATATGAATTTCAATAAATTATCAGTATTAGTTTCCAAAAGCTCACTATTTAATGGTGTTAATATCACCTTGCCATCATTTGTATACTTAACCATGAAATCAAGCATAATATTCTTATTGAGTTGTAAATCACCCTCAAGTTTAGCTTCTATTAATTCTCCACTAGGAGTGCTTATAACTACATTTTTACCCTCTAAGCTTATTATTTTACCTTTTATTATACCGCCGTCTGTCATAGCATTATTCACGTTCAAGTTCATATTAGCATTACTATTGATTGTGCTTACTATTCTCATAATTTACCCCCAAAAACTTAGTTGCTGTGCTTCATCTAAAATTTTTTTAAGAAATGTAAGTCTATGTATTGGACATGGGCCTACTTTTTTCAATGCTTCTCTATGTACTTTTGTACCATAGCCTTTATTTTTTTCAAAAGCGTATTCAGGATATTCCTTTGCTAGTTCTATGCATTGTCTATCTCTATAAACCTTAGCTATTATTGATGCTGCTGCAATCCCATGACATTTTGAATCTCCCTTTATAATATTTTTCTGTGGGATATCTATGTCTAATTTTTCAGCATCAATCAATACATAATCAGGTGTAACACCTTGTCCATCTTTATTTTTAAGATTTTTGATTGCCATTTTCATAGCTAATTTAGTACTATTTTTAATATTTATTTCATCAATTGTTTCAGGTCCAACTGCACCTAATCCAACAGCAACAGCATTTTCAAGTATAATATCATACAGCTTGTCTCTCGTTTTAGGAGTAAGTTTCTTTGAATCATTAACTTTTTCTATTAATAATTCTTTAGGCATGATAATAGCACATGCTACAACTTCTCCAGCTAGACAGCCTCGACCAACCTCATCTATACAAGCTATATAGTTATAGCCTTCATTCCATAGTTCTTTTTCTATACTAAGCATAAAATCCTCCTATTTATATATCTAATTATTCTATCGATTAAATACGTGTTATTCTTTATATTTTTTTGAACTTTCTCATTTTATATAATTATATCATTATAAAAGAGTTATATAAATTGTAAGTTCTTAATAATTCTTAAAAGGCATAAATCTCCAAATGAATTGGAGATTTATGCCTTTATTTTCACTAATACGCTAAATCATTAAATTTTCTCTGCATTTTCACCTATATTTTTTATAAGATAAATTAACAGTTACTACAAATTAAACAAAAAACAGAAAAATAGGTACAATAATATAATGCACCTATTTGATTATACATATTATAACAAAAAAATTTATAAATATATTAACACCATATAATTTTTATCTTTTATCTTCAGGAAGCTCTAACGTAATCCTTCCTAATTTTCCTTTTCTAAATTCATCAAGTATCAAATTAGATATCCTCGTATAGTCTATTTCTTTATTTTTCATTACGCATCCTCTTTTTAATGCTATTTCGTCAATTATCTGAATTGTAGTCTTATTTTCTAATTCTATTTCATATCTATCTATTAAAGTATGAGGATATTTACTTGATAACACTTCTACAAGTTTATACGCTAATGTATCTGTATCCATTATTTCATCTTTTATTGCACCTGTAAAAGCTAAGCTCAATGCTATGTCTTGATTTTCAAATTTTGGCCATAATATTCCTGGTGTGTCTAAAAGCTCTATATTGCCTTTAAGCCTAATCCATTGTTTACCCTTAGTTACCCCAGGCCTATTGCCTGTTTTAGCACTCTTTCTGCCTGATATGGAGTTTATAAGCGTTGATTTTCCCACATTAGGTATTCCCACAATCATTGCTTTAACTACTTTATTCTTAATACCTCTCTTTTCAAGCCTCATTCTTTTTTCTTTCATTAGCTTATCGCAGCTTTTTAGGATCATATTTACACTATTTTTAGTAAGTGCATTATTTAATATTACCTCTGTATCATTATCCTTTAAATAAGTCACCCATTGTTCATTGGCTTTTTTGTCACTTAAATCACTTTTATTAAGTATTACTATTCTTTTTTTATTATTTATCAATTTATCTATTTCCGGGTTTTTACTACTGATTGGAATACGAGCATCTAGGATTTCTATAACAACATCAACTAATGATAAATTTTGCTTAAGTAAATCTCTTGTTTTTTTCATATGTCCTGGAAACCAATTTATATTCATATTATCACCTCATCGATATGTAATTATTTTATGTATATAGTATTATGTACAAATTTAAGGATCTATATCAGATTTCAATAGAAATGTATTAAAAAAATCTCTTTATGAATGGGACGTCTTAATTAAAGATTAAGTCGTTTTTTTAAATACATATTAAGAACAAGATTTGAATCATAAATATATGTAAGCCTGGTGGTATATAACGAAAATCATACTAGTTTTTTGACAATGAAACCTACTTACTTCGCTACTGGGAGTAATTTATTTACAAGAAATCATAGTTTTTTACTCCTCGCATGAGTAAGTAACTTACATAAAATCATAGATTTGAGGTCTCTGCTTAAAAAATAATTGGGACTACAAGAGTCCCAATCTTTAAGTTCTTAATAATTTCTTTTTTCTTTAACTTTAGCTCTTTTACCAGTTCTTTCTCTAAGGTAAAATAACTTAGCTCTTCTAACTTTACCTCTTCTAGTAACAACTAGTTTTTCTATTCTTGGTGAATGCAATGAAAAAATTCTTTCAACACCAACTCCATAAGAAATTCTTCTTACAGTAAAAGTAGCTCTAGAACTTTCACCTTGCTTTTTAAGAACAGTTCCTTCAAAAACCTGAACTCTTTCTCTGTTTCCTTCTTTGATATGATAATGTACTTGTACTGTATCTCCTACATTAAAATCAACTAAATCATTTCTTAATTGTTCTTGTTCAATTGCTTTTATGATATCCATTGTATAACCTCCCTTCGCCTAGATGTTCATGCATAAATGCAGCGGACCATCAGTGTTACATTAAACAACCTTTGATGATTATATCACATCTATAAGTTATTTACAATATTTTTTATAATAATAATCACATGTAATTATTATTTTTACTATTCTTTCAACTTAAGTTTTTTTATTATGTCTGGTCTTACTTTCATAGTTAGCTTCAATGCTTCAGTCTTTTTCCATTCTTCAATTTTTTTATGGTTTCCTGAAATTAAAACCTCTGGAACTTCTATACCGTTAAATATTCTTGGTCTTGTATATTGTGGATGTTCTAATAATCCTTCATAATGAGATTCTTCTATAAAAGATTCTTCACTAGATAAAACACCGGGTAAAAGTCTTCCCACCGAATCAATTAAAACCATCGCTGGTATTTCTCCGCCTGTGAGAACATAATCACCTATCGAGATTACATCATCTACGTAATTATCTATGATTCTATGATCTATACCTTCATAGTGACCGCACAAAATAACAATATGTTCTTCTTTTGATAGTTCATTAGCTATTGCTTGATTGAAAACTCTTCCTTTTGGACTCATATATATAACTTTAGCATTATCAGATTTTACACTTTCTATCGCTCTAAATATTGGCTGGGGTTTCATAACCATACCTTGACCGCCACCAAAAGGATAATCATCAACTCTTTTGTGCTTATCTAGAGAAAAATCTCTTATGTTATGATAATCAATAGACATTATATTATCATCAACTGCTCTTTTTATTATACTACAGCTAAATATCCCACTAAACATCTCTGGGAATAATGTTAATACATCTATTTTCATTCTATCATTCCTTCAATAGGGTCTATTATCATCTTATTTTCTTTAACGTTTATATCTTTTACTATTTCTTTAACTGCTGGAATTAATACGTCTGATTTTTTTGTTTTAATGACATATACATCATTAGCTCCGGGCTGTAGTACTTCTTTTATTTCTCCAAGATATTTTCCATTAGCTAAATATACCTGCAAGCCTACAATATCAAAAATAAAATATTCATCTTGATCTAATCCTATTAAATCTTTTTCATCAATTTGTATGAATTTATTCTTATAACATATAACGTCATTTATATTATCATATCCCTTAAATTTAACCATAACTACGTCTTTTTTATACCAAACATCTTCAATTTCAAATTTAGCTTCATCAATAAATACTTCTTTTAAATCATCATATCGATACATATTTGTTGTAAGTGGTATAACTTTGACATATCCTCTAATTCCATGTGTATTGGCAATTTTCCCAATCTGAATCTTATTATCCATAAGCACCTCAAATTTACTTTGATTTTATAAAAACTTAATTTTAATTCACTCAAAATCAAGTTTTGGTTCTCTACTAAATAAGAGGATGCCTCAAAATGTTTTTAAGTCATCCCCTCAGAGCTGTTTCAAAATGAATAAAGTTTCTTAAAGTTTGTAACCCAGACTTAATTTTTTTCTCTGAGTAAGTTATTTATCCAATTTAAAGCAGCTCTCTTAAATAATTTCAACTACAACTCTCTTATTTTCTTTAATAGCTGCTGCCTTTACTACTGTTCTAATAGCCTTAGCTATTCTTCCTTGTTTTCCAATGATTTTTCCCATATCATCTGGGGCTACCTTTAACTCAATTATAACTGATTGAGTTCCTTCTATTTCTGTAACTTGAACTTCTCCTGGCTGATCTACTAGTGCTTTTGCAATTATCTCCACTAATTCACCCATTCTTTTCACCCCCTAAAATCTAGGCTTTCTTAGATTCTTCAAATTTCTCTATAATACCATTATTTTTGAAAAGAGTATTTACAGTATCAGTAGGCTTAGCTCCAACTTGTAACCATTTAACAGCTTTTTCATCATCTATATTGATAACTTTAGGTTGTGCTACTGGATTATAATAACCTATTTCCTCAATAAACTTTCCATCTCTTGGTGAACGAGAATCAGCTACAACTATTCTATAAAAAGGTTTCTTTTTTGCACCCATTCTTTTTAATCTTATTTTTACTGCCATGTTTTCACCTCCTTTAAAATATTAATGTAATTTATTTGAAAAATGGCAAGCCAAATTTTCCTCTTTTTTTCATTGATTTTTCCATTCCTGAAAACTTCTTAAGCATTTTTTTAGTTTCTTTAAATTGCTTTAATAATTTATTTACATCCTGAATATTTGTTCCACTACCTTTTGAAATTCGTTTCCTTCTACTAGCATCAATTATCTGAGGATTATTTTTCTCTTCTTTTGTCATTGATTTTATTATAGCTTCAACATGAGCAAGTTCTTTATCATCTACCTTTAAATTCTTTAACTGTTTTGAATTCACTCCAGGTATCATACCTAATAATTCATCTAAAGGTCCTAAGTTTTTCATCTGTTCTAGTTGATCTAAAAAATCATCAAATGTAAATTGCTGAGTTCTTAGTTTCTTTTCGAGATCCATAGCTTTCTTAGCATCAATATTTGCTTGTGCTTTTTCTATAAGACTTAAAACGTCTCCCATTCCTAATATTCTTGATGACATTCTATCGGGATGGAAGATTTCCATATCTTCAAACTTTTCTCCCATACAAACAAATTTAATTGGCTTTTCTGTAACAGCTTTTATTGAAAGCGCAGCTCCACCTCTAGCATCACCATCAAGCTTTGTTAATACAACGCCACTTATTTCAAGTTTAGAATTAAATTTGTCAGCTACTGTAACTGCATCTTGACCTGTCATAGAATCTACAACTAAAAGAATCTCACTTGGTTTAACCTCTGTTTTTATATTTTCAAGTTCATCCATTAAATTTTCATCTATATGAAGTCTACCAGCAGTATCAATAATAACAACATCATTGTTATGTTTTTTAGCATGCTCAATTGCTGCTTTTGCAATATTTACAGGATTTTGATTGTTTCCCATTGCAAATACCGGTACATCAACTTTAGTTCCTACAACCTGTAATTGCTTTATTGCAGCTGGTCTGTACACGTCACAAGCTACTAATAAAGGTCTCTTAGCTTTCTTTTTTAATAATAAACCCAATTTACCCGTAGTTGTTGTTTTACCAGCACCTTGTAATCCGCACATCATTATTACAGATGGAGAACTCGAAAGATCTAACTTGCTTTCTTTTTGCCCCATAAGCTCAGTTAATTCTTCATTAACAATTTTTATAACATGCTGCCCAGGAGTAAGGCTTTCCATTACTTCTTGACCAACGGCTCTTTCTTGTACTCTATTTATGAATTTTTTTACAACCTTGAAATTAACATCTGCCTCTAATAATGCAAGCTTGACTTCTCTCATGGCATTTTTAACATCTTTTTCAGTAAGTTTTCCCTTTTTTTTCAGCTTGCCTAATGCATTTTGCATTTTTTCACCTAAGCTCTCAAAGACCATTGCTTCACCTCCTGGTTGTTTTTAATATATCCAACACTAATTTTTCAATTCCTTTTATCTGAACCATACTATTTTTATCATTATAAACATTTTGATTGTTTTTTAAATTATTTATATATTTAAGTATTTCTTCCATGTTTACAATACTGTTATTAAATTTCTTAACTAATCCAAGCTTTTCTTCAAACGAATATAATTTTTTTTCGGCACGTTTAATTATGTCATAGACTCCTTGCCTACTTATATCTAACTGCTCTGATATCTCTCCTAAGGATAAATCATGAATATAATATAGCTCAACAGCATCGTATTGTTTTTTGCTTAATAAATTTCCATAAAAATCAAACAAATAACCAATCTCAAAAAACTTATCCATGACTTCATCCACCTTTACCTGTGTAAAGTTTTTTACTTGACAGTAGTTATTTTACACTACGATACCGTCTTTGTCAACATATTTATTCTGAAAATATTGCATCTACGAACGTTTTTGGATCAAATTCTTGTAAATCATCAATTCTTTCTCCAACTCCAACAAGTTTAACTGGAACATTTAATTCTGAATTTACAGAAAAAACCACTCCGCCTTTAGCCGTTCCATCTAGCTTTGTTAATGCAATGGCAGTAATATCACAAGCTTCTTTAAAAGTTTTTGCTTGCAAAACAGCATTTTGTCCTGTTGTTGCATCTACAACCAATAATACTTCTTTTGTTGCTTTTGGATATTCTCTTTCGACAACTCTAAAAATTTTATTTAACTCATTCATCAAATTCTTTTTATTGTGTAATCTACCAGCTGTATCACACAATAATATGTCTGTTTTTCTAGCTTTAGCTGCCTGTATAGAATCAAATATAACAGCAGCAGGGTCTGCACCTTCACTATGAGATATTATATCAACTCCTGCTCTATTAGACCATTCTTCTAGTTGCTCTATTGCAGCTGCTCTAAATGTATCCCCTGCAGCTATAAGTACCCTTTTGCCTTTATTTTTATATTTATTAGCTAATTTACCTATTGTAGTTGTTTTTCCTACACCATTAACCCCTACTACTAACACAATTGCTGGCGAAGGTTCAATAGTAAGTTTATGTCCACTTTCAGAACTGTCAAGCAGCTCTACTAATTCTTCTTTTATTAAATCTTTTATTTTGTTTGCATCCTCTATTTTTCTTTCTTTAACTTTATCTTTGACATTATCTATTATTTGCATAGTTGTTTCTACGCCAATATCTGCTGTAATAAGAATTTCTTCTAAATCTTCAAATAGCTCTTCGTCTATTTTTCTGTAATTTTTCAGAACATTATTTATTTGCGCAGACATATTATCTCTAGTCTTTGACAGCCCTCTTTTTAATCTTTCAAACATACTCATTTTAGGACTTTCTTCTTGAGGCTTAACCTCTTCTTGCTGCACAGTTTCTTCTTCAATTTCTACCTCTTTGTCCTCAATAACTTCTTCTTCTTTTACTTTTTGATTGTCATTTTCATCTAATTCTTCAATTATTTCATCTTGCTGCTTATTTAATTGATTTTCTTGTTCTTCTTTTTGTTTTTCTTTTTTCCCAAATCCAAAAAAATTCTTTAGCATATTTTTCCTCCTAGCTTATTATGATTAAAAATATTTATATTAACTTACTTTTTCATCTAGTATATCTGTTAGTTTAAGTGATATAACCTTACTTACACCTTTTTCTTCCATAGTAACTCCATATAATGTATCAACGGCTTCCATTGTACCTTTTCTATGTGTTATAACAATAAATTGTGTGTTGCTTGAATAATCCTTTAAATAATCTGCAAATCTGTATACATTTGCATCATCTAATGCAGCTTCTATTTCATCCAATATACAAAATGGAGTTGGTTTTAATTTAAGTATAGCAAATAACAGTGCAATTGCAGTTAGTGCTTTTTCTCCACCTGATAAAAGCATTATGTTTTGTAATTTTTTACCTGGTGGTTGAGCTATTATTTCTATACCTGTTGTTAATACTTCTTCTTCATTTTGCAAATAAATATCAGCTTTCCCTCCTCCAAATAGCTTGATAAACACTTCATTGAAATGTTTTTTTATCAAGAGAAAATTAGCTTTAAACTTGTCCTTCATGTTTATTTCCATATCAGTAATAACTTTGTTTAATGAGCTTTTTGCATGTATCAGATCATTCCTTTGCTTCGTAATAAATTCATATCTTTCTTTTACTTGTACAAATTGTTGTATTGAATCAATATTGATATTGCCTAAAGCTTTAATTGATTTTTTTAATCTACCCACTTCATTTTTTATTATATTAATATTTTCAATTTCTTCTTTATAATTTAAAGCCATTTGATATGACATTTCGTATTGTTCCCAAAGCTTGTTATTATAATTTTCTAATTGTATATTATATTTTTCACTTTTAAGATCTATTTTACTTAACTCTTCGTTATATTCACTAAGTTTGCTTGTAATACCTTTAAGTTTATTTTTCTCTTTTTCAAAAATTTCAATACAATTTTCTTTCTCTTCTTTATATTCATTTAAGCTTTTCGTGAATTCTTCTAATGTAGAGTTCATGTTATCTTTTTCTTCTTTATATTTATCTTGAAGCAATACATTATCTTGAATTTTTTGATTGTTCTCTTCTAATAGTTTGTGTTTAATCTCCAAATCTTGTTGGTTTTTATTTGACATTTCATCTAATTTATTAGTATTTTCTTTAATATGTTTTTTATTTTGTATAGATGAAGCTAATTTCAATCTTGTATCTATGACATTTTGGTTTTTTTGTTGATAATCTTCTCTTTTTATTTCATTATCTTTTTCTAATGTTTCTATACTACTCTTTATTTTCTCATTTTCACAATTTATTTCATTAATTTCGACCTTTAATTTTTCTAAATCATATCTAGAGCCTATATTTTCTTCTAAAAGTGTTTTGTTTTGTTCATTTAATTTATTAATAGACAGTTGTATGTTAGACAAATTTTCTTTATCTTTCTTTAATTCATTCTCAATATTTATTATTTGAACTTTTATGCCATCAAGTTCAAGTTTATTATTGCTAATATTTGTTTTAATTTCATTTATAGTATTTTGTATGTCAATAGATTTTTTTTCTAATTTTTTATATTCTTCTTTACCATTTTGTATTTTGTTACCTAACTCATCAATAATTCTTTTTCTTGATAATAAACTTGTATTTTTTTTATTATAACTTCCTCCTGTTATACTTCCAGCAGGATTTAATACGTCTCCATCTAATGTTACTATCTTAGCATATTGTTTTATATTTTTTAATAATTTTATACCATTATCAAGATTGTCAACAATTATTGTTCTTCCTAATAAGTATTCAAATATATTTTTATATTTATTATCATAAGTAATTAAATCACATGCTAAACCTAAAACACCATTTGTGTTATAGGTTCCATATATTCTGTTGCCTTTTATTAAATTTAGAGGCAAAAATGTAACTCTACCAAGTTTATTTTTCTTCAAATACTCTATAGCTGATTTAGCATATGAATCATTTTCAGTCACCACATTTTGTATACCAGAACCTAAAGCTATCTCTATAGCCCTTTCATATTTCTTATCAACTTTTAATAATTCTGCTACAACTCCTTTTACTCCTTTTGAAAACGTATAGTTATTTTTACACGCTAATAGTATATTCTTAACACTTTTATAAAAACCATCATACTCATTTTTCATATCTTTTAAGAGCTTGTACCTAGAAATAGAACCTTGAAGCTCTGATTTTATATTGTCCATTTTTTGTTTAATTGTATCGTATTCACTGATTAAACTAGTTTTTTTATCAATATAGTTGTCTATATTATTATGGGTAATATTTAAATTATTTTCTGCTTCTTCTTTGTTCCTTATATTTAAACTAATATTTTTATTTTTTTCATCAATTTCTTTTTCGTATGCTTCAATTTCTAATGTCAATTGCTCAATTCGTTTATCTATATTTTTATTAAAAGTCTCCATCATATTAATTTTACTTTTTTTCTCAGCCACTAAATTTAAATTATGTATTAGCTGAGTCTTTTTTTCTTCAATACATAAATCATTTTCATCAATTAGTTTTTGAACTGTCACTAAATTCTCAGTACTACTATGCAGGTTAACTTCCATTTCAGCTATATCTTTTTCTAACAGCTCAATATCTGCAAGCAAAGTTTCTTTTTCACTTACATCCCTTTGTATACTACTTTTAGTTAAATCTATTTCTTTCTTCAATCTTTCATTTTCTGATTTCAAAAAAATATTCCTTTCATTTAATAAAAGAATATCTCCCTCTTTTTTTTCAACTTTGCTTTGCATATCATATTTGAAATTTAAGTTATCTTCGATTTTCTTATCTATTTTATCAATCTCTGCTTTATATTCATTACATTTTGATTCTGACTTTTCACTTTCTATCGTATATATATTTTTCTGCTTTTGTAATGATTCTATTTGTTTATTTAGCACATCTTTTTTTTCTTCGATTGATTCAATTTCGTGTATAAATAAATTAACCTCTAAACTCTTTAAGTTCTCACTTAATTCATTATATTTTTTTGCTTTTTTAGATTGGCTTTCTAAAGGTCCTATTTGTTTTTCAAGTTCATATACAATATCATCTATTCTTAATAGATTATCTTTAGTCTTTTCTAATTTTCTTTCTGCTTCTTTTTTTCTAGTTTTATATTTAACTATACCTGCAGCTTCTTCAAATAAATTTCTTCTATCTTCTGATTTTGTACTTAAAATTTCGTCTATACGCCCTTGTCCAATTATTGAATACCCATCTATACCTACTCCAGTATCCATAAACAATTCTTTTATATCTTTTAGTCTACAACTAGTCTTATTTATATAATACTCACTATCGCCAGATCTAAATACTCGTCTTGTAATATTGACTTCTGAATAATCTAATGGTAATGTTTTTTCTTTATTATCTAGTACTAGAGTTATCTCTGCAAAACCTAATGGTTTTCTGGTAGCTGTACCTGAGAAAATTACATCTTCCATTTTCCCACCTCTAAGTGTTTTTGCACTTTGCTCTCCTAATACCCATCTTATAGAGTCAGAAATATTACTTTTACCACTGCCGTTAGGACCAACTACTCCAGTTACACCTTTTTTAAATTCTATTGTTGTTTTATCTGCAAAGGATTTAAAACCGTTAAGCTCTATCCTCTTTAAATACAAATTTAACCACCTCATCTCAAACTATAAATTACTTTTACACATTATTCATCTTCTGTTTATATGAAATTTGCTAGACAAATATAATTTACAAATCACTATCTTAAATAATTGAGATTATGATATTTGTTTACGTTATATAAGATTGTTATTTTTTAAATATTTTTCGCTGTACTTTTTAATATCCACAGCTACTACTTTATTATTATAATGTATATTAATAATATTTTCAGATATATTGCATGATAACATTTTTACTTTTTTTATACCATAAGTTTCTTTTATATGTTTGATATTTGTTTTTCTATTTCCAACAAAATCTGAGACATGCCTTTTATTTATTTCTATACAGATATCATCTAAATCTTTAATACTGTTAGTTTCAAAAACTTGGTCTATTATAATCTTATATATGCGTGACTGAGTAAGTTGTCTAAATGCTGAATGAAAAGGTCCAGCCAACACATCATTGCCTAAAGTAATATTATCTGTTGGTTGTAATCCAACCCTTATCACATTTATATTATGATACTGAAACATCATTAACAACTTTGCTGAAGTTTTTACTGCGTCATCTAAGTCTAATGGTTTATAATGACCTGTTTTCATCATTTCTTCTAACATTGTTTCTTTTAAGACTAAAGTTGGATAAATCCTAACTAAATCTGGTTTTAATTTTATGAATTCTTTAGCTGTTTTTATGCATTTATTTTCATCATCACCTGCTAAACCAACCATCATTTGTAATCCTAGTGTGAATTTATATTTCTTTATAAGCTCTACAGCATCATATACGCTCTTTACATTATGCCCTCGATTGTTTTGTGTTAATACTTCTTCATCTAAGGATTGTACACCTAATTCGATTATATCAACTTTATTTTCCCTTAGTATATTTAATATTTTATTATTTATATAATCTGGTCTAGTAGAAAGCTTTATTTTTTGTATTTGTCCACTATCTTTGTATTTTTTAGCTAATCCTAATAGTTCTCTTTGAACTTCTAAGTCTATAGCTGTAAAGCTTCCTCCATAAAATGCAATTTGTATTTCACTATCTTTATTTATAGTTTTAAGATTTCTTTCAATTATATATGTAGCTTGCTTTTGTGTCATACTTGTACTCATACCTGTAATTTTCTTTTGATTACAAAAAACACAGTCGTTTATACAACCTTGATGTGGTACAAATATAGGAATTATTTTGATTTTTTTATTAATCATTTAACAACCCTTCTTTATCTAATGCTGATTTAGCTGCATTTTGTTCAGCCTCTTTCTTGCTTTTACCTATACCAGTTCCTATTACTTCATCACAATTACTTACATCTACATAAAATATCTTGTTATGATCTGGTCCTTCTTCTTTTATAACCTTATACTTTATGTTGCATTTATCTTTTTGCTGCATATATTCTTGAAGCTGAGTTTTATAATCTAAAAATATTTTTCCATTAACAGCATCATTAATTATATTAATCATATAGTTTAAAATAAATGATTTTGCTTTTTCTAATCCACCATCCAAATATATAGCTCCTACTATTGATTCGTATGTATCAGCTAAAATAGAAACTCTTTCTCTTCCTCCTGTAGATTCTTCTCCTTTGCCTAACAAAAGATATTTTCCAAATTCAAGTTTTTTTGACATGTAATCTAATGACTGCTCACATACCACTATAGCTCGAAGCTTTGTTAATTCTCCCTCTGGATAATTACTGTATTTTTTAAATATATAATCACTTATTACTACACCTAACACAGCGTCTCCTAAAAATTCCAATCTCTCATTATATTTAATATTCATCCTTCTGTGTTCATTGGCGTATGAACTGTGAGTCAACGCCCTATTTAATAATTCAACATTTTTAAAACTATATTTTATTTTACTTTGCAATGAATCAAGTTGCACCAGTCGTTTTGCATTAATTTTATTCATCTTTTCCTCCATAATTGTCAGATAATATTATAAATATTTTAATACACGTTAAAACATTGATAATATTATCCCTATTTTTTTTTAAGTTTATATACCAAAAACCAAAAATAATTTTCCATATTTTACGTATTTAATAAACATAAAGCCCCGAATTTTCAGGGCTGTTCATTCTTAAATGCGTTGTTCAATATACGTTACTGCATCTTGTACCGTTTTAATATGTTCAGCTTCGTCATCCGGAATTTCCAAATCAAATTCATCTTCTATAGCCATTATCAATTCAACAACATCTAACGAATCAGCGTCTAAATCTTTTTGAAAAGAAGATTTTTTACTAATTTGATCTGAAGAAACTGATAATTGTTCTTCTATAATCTGTACTAATTTTTCATATACCATAATTACACCTCCCTATTCAGTTATATACTAAAATATATTATACATTATCTTTTGAATTATTCAAATACTCAATTTCATCTTTTATAATATCTACTACTTTTTTATCAATTATTTGCTTTGCTTGTCTGATTGCATTTTTTATAGCCTTAGGATTTGAACTACCATGAGCCTTAATAACTGGAGATTTTAGTCCTATTAATAATGCTCCACCATACTCGCTATAGTCAAAACTATTTTTTAATTTTTTTAATCCCGATTTAAGCATCAGTGCAGCTAATTTCGTTTTAATAGAACTTAAAAACACATCTTTTAATTGTGAAAATAATGTCTTAGCAAGTCCTTCTGATAACTTTAATATTGTGTTACCAACAAAACCATCACAAACCATAACATCAACTATGCCCTTAGGTACATCTCTTGCTTCAATATTACCGCTAAAATTAACGTCAGAATTTTCTATTAAATCATAAGCTTCTTTTACCAGTTCATTACCTTTCCCTTTTTCAGTACCAATATTTACTAAACCTACTTTTGGATTGTCTATATCAAGTATTTTATTTGCATATACAGAACCCATAATAGCAAATTGTTGTAAATATTTTGCTTTACAATCTGCATTTGCACCCGCATCTAATAATATACTTGGTCCTTTTTCACATGGATAAACAGGTGCTATTGCCGGTCTATCAATTCCTTTAATTCTACCAACAACAAATAATCCGCCTGTTAAAACCGCTCCAGTATTCCCTGCAGAAATAAACGCATCTCCTTCACCATCTTTTACTAATTGCATACCGATTACAATAGAAGAATTCTTTTTATTTCTTATCGCTTTAACTGGTTTATCTTCATTAGTTATAATTTCATCAGCATTGACTATTTTAATTTTTTGACCTTTATAATTATATTTATTTATTTGTTCTAAAATTAATCCTTCTTTCCCTACTAAAATAACATCAACACCATACTCATTAACTGCATCAATAGCACCTTTTACAGTAGATACTACACCATGATCTCCTCCCATGGCATCAACAACTATTTTCATTTCATCCTCCTTAAACCCAGATAATACATAGAAATTAATACTCTTAATTAAACCCAGATTATTCATAGAAAATTAAATACCTTTTATAAATGAACCTCATTCTTCGAATGAATAAGCGATTCACATAAAATCACAGATTTTAGTTCTCTGCTCATGATTAGAAGATGTCCATTAAATGGCAGGCATACCAACCCGGTATGCCTTCGAATTCACTGAAATCTTCT